>DTUH01000096.1:0-2863 GCA_012964265.1 Candidatus Lambdaproteobacteria bacterium | reverse complement strand
GCAGACCGGTATGGTTATATCTGCGTGAAATATTAAGAATTGGGTTGGATCTGTTTCAACAAATCTGCTCCAAGCTCAATTTCTGTAATTTAAGTCTGTTCTGTATGAAAAGAGAAAATGTACTAATAATCCTCAGTATGCTCGTCCTGGCATTTTTTTTAGCAAAAATGTTCGATGGCGGAAAAATGTCAACTGGCTCTCAGCCTACACAAGAATTGATATACAGCGATTTCAAGGCACGCGTTGCTTCAGGTGATGTGGTTAATGCTCAGATTATTGGAGACTCCTTAATTGAGGGCTTCACTCAGGACGGGCTGGGATATCGCACCTATATTCCCGCAGAAGACCCCAGCGTAATTGACTACCTGAGACTGTATCAAATTCCTATCAATTATGTTCCGGAAAAAAGTCTTCCCTGGTATTTAAAAATTTTAATTAACTGGGGACCGTTCCTTTTAATTTTTGGAATATGGATGGTACTTATGCGCCGTATGCAGGGCGGAGCAGGAGGAGGATTGTTTTCTATCGGCCGCAGCCGTGCCAAAAAGATGGATCCGGAAGAAATGAAAGTGACATTTGAAGATGTTGCTGGAGTTGAAGAAGCCAAAGACGATTTGCGGGAAACGGTTGAGTTTCTAAGGGACCCTGCCAAATTCCGGAAACTCGGAGGACGGATTCCCAAAGGTATGTTGATGTCCGGATTGCCAGGTACAGGAAAAACTTTGCTGGCAAAGGCTGTTGCCGGCGAAGCAGAAGTTCCTTTTTTCAGTATGAGCGGTTCTGACTTTGTAGAAATGTTTGTTGGTGTGGGTGCCAGCAGAGTTCGGGATATGTTTGAACAAGGACGTCAAAACACCCCTTGCATCATTTTCATCGATGAAATTGATGCTGTTGGCGGCAGCCGGGGTACTGGTATGGGTGGCGGAAACGATGAACGCGAGCAGACTCTTAATCAATTGCTGGTGGAAATGGATGGCTTCGATGGAATGGAAGGAATTATCGTAATTGCTGCCACTAATAGACCGGATGTTCTGGATCCTGCACTTTTGCGTCCTGGACGTTTTGATCGGCAAGTGAATATTCCTTTGCCTGATGTAAAAGGTCGAGAGGAAATATTACATATCCATGCTAAAAAAGTACAAATGGCTGATGGTGTTGACATGAGCATTATCGCACGGGGGACTCCGGGATTTTCCGGTGCTGATTTGAAAAACCTGATCAATGAAGCTGCCCTCGGAGGCGCACGCAACAACAAGACCGAACTGAAATTAGCAGATTTTGAATGGGCACGTGATAAAGTGATGATGGGAACGGAGCGACGCTCGATGGTCATGTCGGATAAAGAAAAACGCAATACCGCATACCATGAAGCTGGACACGCACTGGTTTCAGCGCTTCTCCCCAATACTGATCCTATTCACAAAGTAACAATTGTACCTCGTGGAAGATCCCTTGGACTGACCGCTTTTTTACCGAAAAATGACAGCCATTCCTACGATATCGATTTTCTGAATAACCGCATTACCATCGCCATGGGTGGACGTGCGGCTGAAGAGATTATTTTTGATGAAGTCACTACGGGTGCCAGCAATGACATCCAGCAGGCAACTGACACGATTAGAAACATGATTTGTAACTGGGGTATGAATAAATCGTTTGGACCGATTGTTTTTGGGAGCGACAAACAGCTAAACGTTTTGGGACGTAGTATCGGCGTGGGCCGTGAATATAGTGAGAAAACTGCTACAGAAATAGACAAGGAAATGCGTAAAACCATTAAATTTCATGATGAAAAAGCCAAGAAACTTCTTCGTGATAATATTGATGTTTTACACAAAATAGTTGATGTTTTGATGAAAGAGGAGACCATCGAGGGTTCATATATTTTGGAGTTGCTTGGACAAAACAAATCTAAAGTTGAACCAGTCGGAGGTTAATGTCGCTTCCAGGATTTGGGTATCCACCGGCATATTATTTTGTGTGGATTTTGCCCCGCAATCTTTTTAGCAGATTTTGCGGTTTCCTGGCAAATGTACGAATGCCCAGTCTTTTGCTGACTCCGTTAATCCAGCTGTTTTCCCGGATATTTGGTGTTGATCTGACAGAAGCAAAACTTCAGGTTTCAGATTTCCATACGTTTAACGAATTTTTCACAAGGGAACTTCTTCCGGATGCACGTCCGCTTGATCCGGATCAAAATGCTATCCTCAGTCCCGTGGATGGATTTGTCGGTGAATTTGGTAACATCAGCAATGGACTCTTGATACAAGCAAAAGGCCTGGATTATCGATTAGCAGACTTGTTGGAGGATTCGGAGCGAACCCGAAAATATGATGGTGGGAAATTCATAACCATTTATTTAGCTCCACAGAACTACCACCGTATTCACAGCATGGTAGGAGGGGAAGTGAGTGAATTTTCATACATTACCGGTGATTTATGGACAGTCGGCCCACTGGGGGTGTATCATGTTCCAAACCTTTTTGCCAGGAATGAGAGATTAACAACTTATTTCCAAACTGCTAAAGGAGAATGCGCCCTCGTGAAAGTTGGTGCAACTGTAGTGGGACGTATTCGTGTTAGCTACCATGACCAAATATCGAATCTACACAGTGCTAAAGCTAAACAAATTGTGCTCGAAACTCCGTTTGAGTTGGAGCGGGGCGAAGAAGTGGGACTGTTTGAACTGGGCTCCACGGTTATTTGCCTTTTCCCTCCAGGGCAGATTGAGTTAAATGAGTTACAGTTAGGTCAATCAGTTAATTTTGGACAGGCTGTCGGCCGATTTAGTCAAAACTCAAAAGAGTGATAAATTGTGTTAAATTATAACATCATTCTGTTTTAATCTAATCCTTTACAAAAT
>DTUH01000095.1:2743-3190 GCA_012964265.1 Candidatus Lambdaproteobacteria bacterium | reverse complement strand
TCCGGATAAGAAATTATCCCAGGAGCACGAGGTGCAAATGCCGAAGATGTTCGTATTCACTCTGTACGTCTTCCCGGACTGGTTGCACATCAGCAAGTCCTTTTCGGAGGACAAAGCCAAACCCTGACCATCCGGCACGATTCAATCCATCGGGACTCGTTCATGCCCGGTGTTTGCCTGGCATGCAAAAAAGTCATGGACTTGAATGAGCTCGTTTATGGACTGGAACATCTGCTTTGAGATATAACTCAAACAAAGTTCAGTCACCTTCAGTTTGTTTTTGACCCCGTGGATGCAGTTCATGGTAGACCTCGAAAAAATCAGGTCGGTTCACATGCGCATACTGCAGGGTTGCATCCAGACTAACGTAACCGAATAAATCCCTGATATCAGAGAGGTCAATACCGTTCTGAAGCAGGTGTACTGCAAAAGAGTGACGCAAAATTC
>DTUH01000095.1:0-2733 GCA_012964265.1 Candidatus Lambdaproteobacteria bacterium | reverse complement strand
TTTTTAAAAGTTCGCTCAAAACGTGAACGCATGGTGCCGCTGACCACAAAAGCTGTTGATGCCGGCACGGAGGGCATGTTTTTTGATCATAGCCCAAAATCCGACCCTGCTCATACGTGTACCGTTACGACCGGGAAATAAACATTTATCCGCGGGATGCAGTAAACGTTCAGTTCTTGCTTGATCAAGATAGGGTCTGAGCACCTCAACAGCTTTTGTGGTCATCGGCACCATGCGTTCACGTTTTGAGCGAACTTTTAAAAATTCCAAATCCAGGAATAAATCATCTACATCCAAACCCAGTAATTCGGTTACTTTCAGTCCGCTTGAATAAAGCAGTTCGAGCATTGCACGGTCACGTAATCCCAAATAATGATCGAGTGAGGGCGCTTCAATCAGAGCTATTACCTCTTCAGTTGAAAGTATTTCAGGTGCTTCCGGAATGACTTCCGGAAAACGAATTTGATGTGCCGGACTGGTTTTGATCAAACCATTCAATTCCAGGTGATCGAGAAAGAGCCTCAGTGTGGAAATGTGACGTGCTAAAGTTCTCGGTTTGTAGGATTCACGCAGGAAAGCAAGGTAGTTTTCAATATCTTCCGGGCTTAGTTTGCGGATTAAAGCAAGTAATTTATGACTGTCAGAGTCCTCCTCTTCTATCTCCAGCCACTTTAAAAATTTCCTCAGATCCAGCCGGTGACTCTGGATGCTGTTTGCAGAATATTTTTTGTTCCGAAGTGATTCTATAAATTCCAAAACCAGCAGTTGCATGAGATTCAACTGGTCAAATGGGAAGAGTAATGGCTGCTTTGAAGAGTGTGCTGTCAGCCGAATAAGTGGAATGACCGCGATGCCGTGTGTAAAATATTAGCTTTTGTTTCCTTGGGCTCACAAGGTGGAGTAATGTGATAAAAGGTTTAGGCGTCCTGCTCAGCGGCAGGCTGGCACACCCCTTCCAGGGACGAACTCCTTTTTAAATAAATCAGGAAGCAAAAGTTTCACATCACGAACATCGCAGACATTAATGTTCTTGGTTAAAGATACCCGGCACTATTTGAATAATCAAGGATGATGCAAGAATAATTCTTTTTCTGTTTTGTCTGCAGATTATCTTATCTTCAACAACAATGCCGAATTGTTGAAGAGATTAACAGTTCAGTTTTTTCAGTCTTGCCGATCAGTTTATTTTTCAGTTAAAACTTCATCCAGTCGATAACATAAAGTTTCCAGATCTTCTTCAATACCTTCGAACTTTGAGGCTCTTTTTTTCAATGTCAGCAGTTTATCTGCTAAATTTAAGGCAACCAGCAAAGCAATATTTGTAGGACCAAATGCGTCTGTGTGTTCAGTGACTTCAGAGATTTGCTGGTCCAGAAATTTCTCCACCTCACGGACGTGCTCTTCTCCATAAGGGCTGGAAATTGAGAAACGGTTACCGCTGATATTTATCTGGTACTGCCTGTTGTCGTTTTCCTCCACAATAACCTCTTTTCTACAAACGGTTCAGTTGTAATCCGCATCAAAGCGGATCACGGATTATATTTGCACTTGATTCACATCCAGAGAAGCTGATGCGAATAATTGCGGGATGTGATAAAGTAAACCTTGCAAAAACTTATAGATAATTTTCTAACAGGTTTTATTTGAGAAAGCAAACCCATTTTGGTGCCAGTTACGAAGTTAACACATTTTGTTCTGAAAGTTAAACATGAAAACCTCCTCTTTAAATTTATTAAGCAAAGAATCACGGCAGGAATTTGGGGCACTGCTTTTGCTGGATCAGCTGATGCGCTACGAATTACCGCTACACGAAAGAGATGATTTGCAGGAAACAGTCACTCAGTTGAAAGAAGAAGTTGCGGAACTCAAAAAAGGATTTTTTCATACCGATGAACAGGATCAGGAACTCAACTATGAAAAGGATGAACTGTACGAGGCACAGGAAGCGTTGACTCAAGTTGAAAAAGAAATGGCGGAAAATGAACATTGCCGACTTAATATCGCACTTGTTGAAACGGATGATGAAGGTCTGGAGCCACTACTGAAATTTATGGAGGAACGGGGTACATTGATGGTGAATGATGAAAACTTTTATCAGCCGTCCACAAAAGGGCAGGAAGTTTATCAGCATTTAGTAGAGCAGCTCGAAGCTTATGTCATGCATTTTGACGTCTTTGCTTATGTTGATCTGGAAGAGGGTGCATTCGGCGATCCGAAAACGGATTTACTGGAAGGCGATCAATGGTCTGATTTACGTGTTGCAGTAGCGGAGTACAAAGGCATCGATCCATATCGTGTAGTTTTTTTAGCGCTGTTGAGCTCAGATAAATTTTATGAAAATCCTGATTGGAAATTTGATTTAAGCTTGGGAACGCTTTTTGATGAAATAGAGCAAGTAGTTCAGGACCAGCTCTGCGTGGAAGATTTAAGCTACAAAGACGATACGGGTCAAGTTTACGGAGAAGATGTTATCCGTGACATTATTGAACAGGGCAAAATTCTGGCAAAAGAAAGACGCCGGGAGGAACAGGAAACCGAAGAAAAAGAACAAGCTGAGGCAGAACCGGATGAACAAGTCATTACACAAACCTATTATTGGTAAAGCAAAAACACGTAACAATTACGGAGTTATGGATGCTCCGGAATTGATGGGTAAAAGCTGGGATACTCCGGATATTAACTGGTATATCCGTATTTTATCGCATCGGTGATTAAATACCCATCAAATAACTA
>DTUH01000094.1 GCA_012964265.1 Candidatus Lambdaproteobacteria bacterium | reverse complement strand
ATCCGCAGCTTTTGTTTTGCTCAAAGAAATGCAGAGGTTTAAAGTCCTTTTGAGCGAATTTCGGCAAAAAACTGCCGTGTGGCACTTTGAGTTTGCCGAACTGGTTGGCGGTAAAACAATCGTTTTTGTTTTTCATCGTAAAATTCAGATAGAATTTTGCAATGGACCAAATGCCTTTTTTGTATTGAGAAAATGATTACAGTCATTTTGAAGTCAACTACGTAATTTTCTTCTCGTATTCGTTTAACTTTGCCTAAACGCTGTATGAATTTGGCTTATTTTCATGGAACATTCTTTCCTGGGTGGGACATTTCAAATGAATAATCATGCTCGTTTTGAGGGCCCAGTGAAGCAACTCCATATAACACGGCATTTTTCATAAATTATAGGTCTTTTAATTCTTGTTGATTAGCTATCTTAAATTAGTCGCATTTTTTCGATTCTCTTTTTATATTTTACAAATGTCAAAAATAATTCATTTTTTTGTTGACATGCCTTCCTTTTAGTTATACGCTGTGTTCACGGAAGTAGAAGATGTGATTTAATTTAATTTTATTTACTCGTTTTCTCTTGATGTCAAAAATAATTCATTTTTTTTGTTGACATGCCTTCCTTTTAGTTATACGCTTTGTTTATGTAGGTAGAGGATGTCGTTTTAAATTTTTCAGATAGGAGTAAAAACCATGATTGAAGGAAGAATAAAGCATCTTGATCTAGCTAACCGCTCAGCATTGATTGTTGAGAGTAATGGCAATGAAGTTACAGTCCAATTTGCGTTGAGAGCCAATGTGGAGATAATAGAACCTGAAACGGTAGGTCTGATGGGCGGCAGCCTGGAAGATCTAGAAGAAGGGTTTGAAGTGGAGATTGAGGTGGCATCGTTGAATGAAGATGGAAGTATAATCTGTGACTCCATTGCGTGCGTCAGCTGATTGACCAGTCTCATCGGTCTAAATTCACCACAAATGCACTGAACAACAGACAATACTTTGATCAATCGTCTTCTGCTCCGAGTAGGGGCAGATGATTTAAAGGGCCGTTCAGGCTTTTAACTAAGAACACTTTCTGAAACAGAAGGAGGTTGGGATATGGGCAATGAAAAAAGTTCGGGCAGAAGAGGTTTTCTTCTCGGAGCGCTAGCAGGAGCGGGAGCCACTTCGGCAATCATATTGACCGCAGGCACTGCCGTGGTGAATTCAGGAGGGGTGACAGGCTCAGGCACTTCCACAGGTCCGATTTTGTACAGTCGGACTAAAGAAGCTGAGCGCTATTACAAAACTCTTTACACTTAAAGCCAGGAGGAGTATGAAACTGAATAGAGTTAAACAAAGTGACGGGCAGCAACTGAATCCCGCCTTGATGGACAGCCTCAATCCCAGTGTAAGTCGTCGCGGTTTTGTTACCGCTGCCGGAATAGGGGTTGGATTGGTTGCAATGGGACCCTCATTGGTGAGGGAGGCAAAAGCGGCAGAATCAGGGGCTAAAAGCCCGCGTAAACTGGAGCAAATCAAAACCATTTGCGGCAACTGTGCAGTCGGCTGTGGTTTTATCGCTGAGGTTGAAAACGACACTTGGGTCAGCATCGAACCGTGGTTCGAACATCCGATAAACCTTGGCAGCCTGTGCTCCAAAGGTGCAGCAGCCAGGGAGCATGTTATAAGCGATAAACGACTCAAGTCCCCCATGAAACTCGAAGGAGGTAAATGGAAACGGATCAGTTGGGACACGGCGATGAGTGAGATCACAGCCAAGTTGCAGACGATTCGCAAAAAGTACGGACCGGATTCCCTGATGATCCTTGGTTCGGCCCACCACAATAACGAAACTGCATATGCTCTGCGAAAGTTTGCTGCTTTCTGGGGTTCCAACAACATCGACCATCAGGCCCGAATCTGCCATTCCACCACCGTGGCAGGATTGGCAAATGTATGGGGCTATGGGGCGATGACCAACTCAATGAACGACATCCGCAATAGCAAGAGTGTTCTCATTATCGGAGAGAATGTCTGCACATCACATCCAATTGCGATGCAGCACATACTCACTGCAAAGGAGGAGAATCGCGCCCAAATCATTGTTGTGGATCCTCGGTTTTCGCAGACGGCTGCCTTCGCCAATAAGTACGTGCGCCATCGCTCTGGAACAGATGTGGCTTTCATCTATGGTCTGGTAAACATCATCTTGAAGAATGGCTGGGAGGACAAAAAGATGATTCAGGATCGTACTTATGGTTTCAGTAACTTGAAAGAGGAACTGAAACGCTACGATCCCGAAACTGTGTCAGACATCACCGGAGTATCGGTTGCCGATTTGGAACACACCGCAAGGTTGCTGGCTGAAAATACTCCCGGCACTGTGATCTGGGCCATGGGCGGCACTCAGCATACCAACGGTACTTCTGTCACTCGATCCTATTGTGTACTACAGTTAGTATTGGGTAACATGGGCAAGCCCGGCGGAGGTACAAACGTGTTCCGCGGACATGATAATGTTCAGGGGGCCACCGACCTCGGAGTGCTTTCAAATACACTGCCAGGTTATTATGGGTTGTCCAAAGGTGCCTACAAGCACTGGTCAAATGTTTGGGATGTGGATAATGACTGGATCAATGGCCGTTTTGCCAATGAAAAAATCCAGCACAAAGTGGGTTTCACCGTAGCACGCTGGTACGAAGGTGTGCTGATGGATCCAAAGGAGCTTGGACAGGATGAAAATGTCCATGCTGCTTTCTATTGGGGACACTCCACCAACAGCCAATCCCAACTGGATCGGATCAAAACTGCTCTGGACAAAGTTGAATTGCTGGTGGACATTGATCCTTTTGTGACCACCACATCCATCCTGCCAGACCGAAAGGATGGAGTATACATCCTGCCGGCTGCAACGGTTTACGAACAGTCCGGATCGGTAACCAACTCCAACCGGGATATCCAGTGGCGCAACCAGGTTGTTAAGCCGGTTTGGGAATCTCGCAAGGATCTTGATATTGTCATCGACTTGGCCGAACGGCTTGGCTTTGGTGACAAGTTTAAGAAGAGTAAGAACGGAGCGTGGAAGCAACTGCCAGAGGACATCACTCGCGAGTGGAACTTGGGGATGCGTACCATTGGAATGACAGGTCAAACCGTGGAAAGGATGAAACGGCAACAGGAATGGGCTCACGCCTTTGACCTCAAAACTAAAATTGCCGAAGGCGGTCCGGTTGA
>DTUH01000093.1 GCA_012964265.1 Candidatus Lambdaproteobacteria bacterium | reverse complement strand
GGCCTATGGTCTGGAAAATCAAAAAATTCCCAAACCGGAAATCCGGAAACAAGTAAATGATTTATTGGATCTTGTCGGGATACCGGAACAAACAGGAAAATATCCCGCACAGCTTTCAGGAGGACAGCAGCAGCGTGTGGCACTTGCCCGTGCTCTGGCTACTTCACCTGGATTGCTGCTGCTCGACGAACCCTTGAGCGCGCTTGATGCCCGTGTCCGTGCAACATTGCGACATGAGATTCGTTCATTGCATGAACGGCTCGGTGTGACTACAATTCTCGTCACGCACGATCAGGAAGAAGCCCTTTCGATGGCAGACCGAATCGTTGTGATGAATGAAGGACGGATCGAACAGGTTGGAACTCCGGAGGAAATTTACAGCGCTCCGGCCTCACCTTTTGTAGCGGATTTTATCGGCGTTATGAATTTTTTGCAGGGAGAAGTAACAACCTCAGGGAAAGTGCTTATTGGTGGAAATATCCTCGATTGCGAAACCGCAAATATTCCAGAGGGCAGCAAAGTCCGGGTGACGGTACGTCCGGAAGATATTTTGTGCAGCGCTGATGTTAAAAAAACAGCAAATTCTTTTTCGGTTAAAGTTGATTCCCTCGAATTTCTTGGTTCTTTCTGCAGACTGATTTTATCAGGTCCGGAAGGCTTTGGAAAACTAATGACAGACCTTTCCACGCAGCAAGTACATGAACTGAATGTTACTCCTGAAACCAATCTCACAGCCGTATTTCCTGCACGTAATCTCCGGGTTTTCCAGGAAAGCTCATGAGTGCTGCAGTTTCGATTCCCGCCACAACTGTCCCAGCCAGGGGAGCCTCCAGCGTACGTATCAAGCTCAGTCGGGATGACTATGCTTTACGGACCGGACTGGTGGTCGTAATAAGTTTGCTGTCAATTTTAGTAGTTTTACCGCTTTATTCCCTGCTCTCAAAAAGTTTTGAAGACATGGACGGTGAATTTGTCGGTTTGCAGAATTTTCGTGAATATTTTCAAACTCCGGCGCTTTTCACGTCCATTACAAACAGTTTAGGTGTGGCATTTTTTTCGGCAATGATTGTATTGGTGCTGGCCTTTATATACGCCTATGCGCTGACCCGAACCAAAATGCCGTTTCGTTTGTTTTTTCGCGGCGTGGCGCTGATTCCAATTCTTGCGCCTTCTTTGCTGGCTGCAATTTCTTTGATTTACTGGTTTGGAACTCAAGGCGTACTCAAATCATGGTTGTTCGGGGCTACGATTTACGGTCCCATCGGTGTCATCATGGCCTCGTGTTTCTGGGTATTTCCTCATGCACTGATGATTTTAATTACAGCGCTTTCTACTGCAGATGCCAGACTTTATGAAGCCGCTGAAGCCTTGCGCACGCCAAAGTGGCGTGTCTTTTGGACGGTCACACTTCCGAGTGCAAAGTACGGAATCCTTAGCACAGGCTTCATTGTTTTCACGCTGGTTATCACCGATTTTGGTGTGCCGAAAGTCATCGGGGGAAATTTTAATGTGCTGGCGACGGACGTGTACAAACAAGTCGTCGGTCAGCAAAACTTCGAGATGGGGGCGGTTGTTTCGCTGGTTTTGCTCCTGCCCGCAGTAGCCGCTTTTATTGCCGACCGCTGGGTACAGCGCAAACAAGTCGCCCTACTTTCCGCACGTGCAGTACCGTTTCAACCAAAATCTGAACCCTTGCGCGACTGGCTCCTTTTTGGATTTTGCGCAACTATAGCATTCATTTTCCTGGCCATGCTGGGGATGGCAGCCTACGCCTCTTTCGTCACATTCTGGCCCTATAATCTCTCACTTACACTGAATAATTACGATTTTGATTTGATGGACGGCGGTGGCTGGGAAGCATATCTCAATTCAATCCGGATGGCGATTTATTGTGCCGTGTTTGGTTCGGGGCTGATATTCTTCGGCAGCTACCTGGTTGAAAAAGCAAGAGGGGTTTCATGGTTGCGTACCATTTTACATTTGATCGCCATGATGCCGCTCGCCATTCCCGGATTGGTTTTAGGAATAGCTTACATTTTCTTTTTTAATCATCCGGACAATCCGCTTGGTTTCCTTTATGGAACAATGGGAATCCTGGTGATCAGCACAATCGTCCACTTTTATACCGTCAGCCATCTTACCTGCCTCACTGCATTGAAGCAGCTTGATCCGGAATTTGAAACCGTTTCTCTTTCCCTGAAAACACCAGTCTGGAGGACATTTGGAAAAGTCACGCTTCCGGTTTGTCTGCCCGCTTTGCTGGATGTGGCGAGCTATCTTTTTTTGAATGCCATGACCACAGTTGCCGCCGTGGTTTTCCTCTACTCTCCGGAAACCATGCTGGCCTCAATTGCTGTCCTGAACATGGATGATGCAGGAGACATTGCACCTGCCGCTGCCATGGCTTTGATGATCGTCTACACCTCAGCCGCATTCCGGATGCTCCACGCACTGCTTTCCCGTTATCTCAAACGACGCACACAAATCTGGCGGAATCGGTGAGATTATAGACAAAGTGAGGACTTAGTTTTTTATTTTGCAACAAGTGGAATAGATACACGTCACGTAACTTTGAGGACTTCAACCTTGAAGATCAAGTCTGCATTTGGCGGGATACCCATTGAGGCTGCACCTTGACTACCGTATGCCAGTTTGGCCGGAATTTTAATTTGCATCTTGGTTCCCTGCCTCACTCCTTTGAGTGCGATCTCCCAACCGTCAATCACACTGCCTTTTCCTAAATCGAATTCAAAAGGTCGGAGCTTTGCTCTGCTGCTGTCAAACAGGGTGAAGTCCTTTGACAGCCAGCCCTCATAATGAACTTTAATATGACTGTCGTCTTGCGCTTTAGCTCCATGGCCGGGACGTTCGACATAGACTTGTATTCCCGAACTACCGGTTTTAAATGCCACATCGAGGGCTAACTGTGGTCGCTTATTTATTTTTATGTTTTGCTGCTGTGCTGCTGCGGATGTAGCAACTTTCATCTACATGTAAAGATGGAAGGAGATTGTGCTCCGAGGATCGTCATTTGGATTGGAGCTTTGTTGGCGCCTTGAGCCACACCTTTATTTACATCAAGGTATAAATTAATCGTGGTTCCCTGGAGGTGAAATTTTCCGGATTGAACTTCCGCGTTTCCTTCAAGTAAAATAGTCCGGGATATTTCATCAAAGCTCGCCCGGTCAGCCTTGGCAACACGGCCCGGTTGTTCAAAACAGACTTCCTGCTCAGCCTGGATTGATTGTAATTCTTGCGATTGACTCAAACGCAAAGTTATTTTCCCTGCGTGAATATAGAGCTTGTCCGGTGTTCGTTCCATTTCTACGTCTCCCTCAAACATTGCCTGATGTTTTTTGTTATCAAGCACTGCACGGGACGCTAATAAAAGTACTTTACGTGGTTCAGATTTTTGTGGATTTTCATTTCCTGATTCCGAAGTCTTGGTCTCAGATTCCAGCTTTCCACGATTTGTTTCGAGGTCACTCAGATTTGCCTCAACCCGGATACGTCCTTCCTTGCTTGTATCCTGACCTTCCAGAGTTGCATGTTGACGCAGGAGATCCAATAGAACGGAATCACTGCGTACATTACCCTGCGCTGCTTTCAAAATAACATTACCCTGCATCAGCAAAGTTTGCTGAGGTGTTCTTATCTTTTTTGTTGAGGAAGTATCTGTATCAGCTGACTTTTTATCAAGACCAACTTGTGTGTAAATCGCGAAATCTGAACGAGCTTCCCTGTCCCATTGTTTGACCTGAACTCCACCTTCTCCGATCAATTTTTCGAAGTTAGAATCCAATCCGGAAACCAGGCGAAGTTTGGCCGTTGTTAATTCAATGTTTTCCCTGGGTATAATTCCTTTGACGTTTCCCCGAAAAACAGCTGCGTTTTCATTAAGATCACTACTAAATTCGTCGGCCTGAATTTTAATTTGTTCAGTTGTGGCATACCGCAAAATGATATCACGCTGTTTTGGCACAAGGAATATCGGTAGCGCGTCCAGAAATTCTGTACGGTTCAGGTAGACTTTATCCAACATCGGGGCAAACTTAGCGGTGAGTGCTTTTGAGAAACCCTCTCTTTGCAGATGATCCAGAGTATTGCGTGTTACCTTGAAGGAGTTTAGTGGTGAAGCAAAGCTGACTCGACTCACTTTCCATGCAGGTTCTGTCGCAACAAAACCGAGTAGAAGCAGTAAAGCAGAAATTATTTTTAAGCTTATTTGAGTATGCATGTTTAGAGTCTTTGTTTCATCTTAAGTTGGCTGAAGACTAGAACGTGACTGCCTTTTTGCATAAGCAGCTTCAATAAAAGAAGAAAAAAGAGGATGCGGTTTAAGAGGTTTTGACTGCAACTCCGGATGATACTGACAGCCGATAAACCAGGGATGTTCAGGAAGTTCAATCGTTTCCACCAAGTTTCTTTCAGGATGCTGTCCGGAAATGGTCAGTCCTGCGTCTTTAAACCGTGGTACAAATTCGTTCATCACTTCATAACGATGCCGATGACGTTCCGAAATCGTTGTTTTATTGTAAATTTTGGCAATCAATGTACCTTCGTTTAAGACTGTGGTTTGGCTGCCCAAACGCATCGTGCCCCCCGTTTCCTCGTGTCCCGCCTGTTCCGGCATCAAGTCTATTACATTTTCCGGATGATCCGGACGGATCTCTCCGGAATTAGCACCCTCAATTCCAACAACATTCCGGGCAAATTCCACAATCGCCATTTGCATTCCGAGGCAAATTCCGAAGAAAGGGATTTTCTTTGTCCGTGCTATTTTGATGGAGGCAATTTTTCCTTCGGTTCCACGCTCACCAAATCCTGGAGCAACCAAAATACCGTCCATACTTTCCAATTGCGCAAACGCGTTTTCCTGCGTCAACAATTCGGAGTCAATATAGTGCAGTTGAACTTTAAGCCGGTTTGCAATGCCGCCATGAAAAAGAGCTTCGTTGAGGCTTTCATACGAATCCCTTTTCTCAACATATTTTCCGATAAAAGCAATGTCCACCTCATCATGCGGATTTTTATAATTTTCAATCAAATCAATCCACGGCTGCAGTTTAGGACTTCCGGTCCACATTTGCAGATAGGTCATGATGGTGTTATCCAATTCCTGCTGATGAAACATCAACGGCGCTTCATAAACCGACTCTACGTCAAGTCCATTCACTACAGAATTTTCCGGAACATTGGTAAAGAGAGAAATTTTGCTGCGAACTTTGTCAGTGAGAATTTCAGAGGTACGGCAAATGAGAATATCCGGTTGAATTCCTATTTCCCTGAGTTTGCCCACACTGTGCTGAGTGGGCTTGGTTTTCATTTCTGTTGTCTGCACGATTAAAGTCAGGTGTACAAACAGAGTGTTATCTTTTCCATGATCATGCCTGTATTGACGAATTGCTTCGAGAAAAGGCAGGGACTCAATATCTCCAACCGTTCCTCCAATTTCAACGATACAAATATCAGCGTTTGGCGCAGTTGCGGAATTAGAATCAGTGTCAGCTAATCGGGCGGCATCTGAAATTGTTTTTTTGATTTCATCAATCACGTGCGGTATGACCTGTACAGTTGCACCCAAATAATCACCGGCACGTTCTTTACGTATTACTGCATCATAAATTTGACCGGTGGTACAGTTGTGTCTGCGGGTCAAGACGGCGTTTGTGTAGCGTTCATAATGTCCTAAATCAAGATCAGTTTCTGCGCCATCCACGGTCACAAAAACTTCACCATGCTGAAAAGGATTCATAGTTCCGGCATCCACATTGATGTATGGATCCAATTTCATCAGGCTGATTGTTAAACCTCTTGATTCCAGCAGTGCTCCAATAGAAGCCGCGGCAATTCCTTTTCCAAGTCCGGAAACTACACCGCCGGTTATGAAGATAAATTTTGTTTGCATGTAAAAATATTGTTTCTTTTTGTAGGGTTAGTTTGCAGATAAAAAATAGTTGAACTCTAGTACAACAGTAAGGTTTTCACAAGTTAAATTCATGAGTCAGTCTCCAGAAATATGAACGACAATATTCCTTACATTGGCGCCTGTGCGGTGTTCCCAGAGAAAAATTCCCTGCCAAATTCCCAAAAGCAATTTACCTCCGGAAAGAGGGATCTGCTCCGAAGTGCTGGTCAAAGCACTCCTGATGTGTGACGGCATATCATCTGGGCCCTCTATCGTGTGAGTATATCCCAAATCGTTTTCAGGAACCAGCTTTCCGAAAAAATATTCAAGATCTTGCTGAACATCTGGATCAGCATTTTCCTGAATGACAAGACTTGCAGAAGTGTGCCGGACAAAAAGATTACACATTCCGGAAGTTACTTCTGAAGCTTGTACCACTTTACTAACCTCGGGAGTAATTTCCAGGAGTCCTTTGCCACGGGTTTGTATTTGAAGCACTTGCTGGAAATTCTTCATGATCTGGCTTTGGTTTTCAGGTGACCGGAAGTTCAATCGTGAAACAAACACCTCCGGAATCAAGATTTCGGAAACGGGTAAAACCGTTGTGATCTGAAATAGTTTGACTGACGATGGTCAGTCCAAGACCTGTTCCATGTTCTTTGGTAGTCGTGTAGGGTTCAAAAAGTTGGTCAGAAATTTCCGGAGAAATTCCGGTGCCGTTATCCTCTACATCCAGAAAAATGATGTTCAGATCAGGAACGTGTCGCGTACGGATTATGATTTCTCCTTGACGGAAAATGCGTGAAAGCGTTCCTTTTTTTCCGATTGAGCTGATTGCATTGTCCACCAAATTGATGATTACCCGCCGAATTTGTTCCACGTCCAGAGGCAATTGCGGAAGCGCGTCACTCAACTCAGTGGTAAGAGAAATTCTGGCCGGCATGTTTTCATGATAAAGTTGGAGAGTTTGCTTAACAATTTCATTGAGATCATTCAACTGAGGATTTGATTCTGGTATTTTCGCAAAGTTGGAAAATTCACTTACCATACGCTTTAGGTGTTGAACTTCATTGATGATAGTCTGAGTTGACTGCTGTAAGGCGACATTATCCGAAACTTCATCTGCATATTTCCGGTGGATGCGTTCTGCAGAAAGTTGAATCGGCGTGAGTGGATTTTTAATTTCATGGGCAATGCGTCGAGCAACTTCGCGCCATGCCCGTGCACGTTGAAGCCGCTGAATTTCAGTGATGTTGTTGTAAACACAAACCATTCCCGCAGATTTGCCATCACTGTTTTGAAGCAGAAGAAGTGTTGCTGAAACTTGTATCGGACCTTCTTTCTTGTGAACAATCAGGTAACGGGAAATTGAGTGTTCTTTTTCAGTTTTAATTTGTTCAACCATTTCTTCAACCATTTGCAGGGATTCCTTTTCAAGCACCTCCCGATAGTGTTTGCGGCCTTCCGCACCGTTTTTCAGTTGCAGCATTTGTTTCGCGGAATGATTCAATATTTCAATGTGTCCTTCCATATCCAGAGACATTACTCCGGTTGTGATGTTTTCCAGAACAAGCTCTACAAAGCGAATTTGGCTTTGCAGGGACTTGTGACTTTCCTGCAGATGCCGGGTAGTTTTATTCAGTGCGACCTGGTGTTCGAGTAGATCACGGCTCATTGAATTAAAAGACTGCATGAGCAAAGCAAAGTCCTTATCCAGAGGACCGCGCAGTTTTACCTGGAAACCTAATTCACCCTCTGATACACGTTGAGTGGCAAGCGCCAAATCTTCAATGGGCTGCACGAAACCACGCGCCAGATAGAAGGCCAGCCAGGTGGCAACAAAAATAATAAAAAGAGTCATCAATAGAAAAATTATTAAAAAATATCCCCGTACCAAATCCTCAGATTCTGTCAAAAACAGGGTGTTTTGATCCTGGGTAATAATATCGTTGATTGCCACGGAAACACGGGGTGTGGACGGGAAAAATATTTCTAAATAATATTTTTTATTTTCAATTGAAATGGGACGAATGTAACGGTAAATGAGTCGGTTTTCCACCTCTTCCGTGAACCAGACTTGAGATTTTGATTTTATTTGATACCACTCCTTTAACGAAGGGCTGGCCCAATAAACCTGTGAAATCTCTTTTTGTATCCATTGCTGCATCAACTCCTGTTCTTCTGAATAAAGTGTCACATCTGCTTCAATGTTTTTTAGCAGGTTCAGCTTAGTGAAATCTCCTTTGCTTTTTTTTAACCGACTTTCCCAGATCAAGTTTTGGAGTTCCATGGTTTTGCGAAGATTGTTGTGATAAGCTTCGGAAACGTTTTGCGCACTGTGCATCATGGATTCCTGCTGACCCTTGAGCCAGGATTCCAAATTTGTGGCAATGAAGAAACTTGCAAACAGGTGAAAGCCCATTGCAGGCAAAGAAAGCACGATGAAGGAAGTAATGAGTTTGGTTTTAAGATTGACGCCCAGAACATGATGGCGACGTTCATAAGAAAGTTTGAGCAGGTTGCGTGCAATCATGTAGAAAACAATTGCGAGCAGAACAATGTTGATGTTGATGGCCACAAAAACCATCAACTGCGATCCGGATTGCTCCAAAACTGAAAAACCCTGACGCATAGTGAACATAACCAGTACAATCAGTAACAACAATAAAACTGCCACCACCAGCATCCGGTTACGAATATTAGGATCGGTAGCAATTAATTCTTTGTAGTTCTTCCGTAATTCTTGAAGGCGTGATGGCATTTTGGCGGTAGGTTTCAGGTAACAGGTTTCAGGAAACTGGAGTCAATAATTCTTGAGTTCTGAACCACACTCCACGATTTCTTGCTTTATTGTGCCTGAATCGATTTGTAATAATCTTCCTTGTTTTTCTTGTGTTCAGTCTCAACTGTGTACTCCTCACTATGCTTGACAAGCAATTGATTTGCTTCAAAACGCTGTCCTTTCATTTTTCCCTCAACGACAACTCCTTGTCCTTCACGGAACAAATCCGGTTTGACTCCGGCATAAAACACGGGGATGAATTTTTTTCCGTCTTCAGTAATCTTGAACGAAAGCTGAATGGCTTGAGCATTCCATTCTACACTGCCTTTTTGTACAAGTGCCCCGATGCGGATTGTCTTGTCTTCAAACTTACCAGGACTTGCAAGGACTTCCTGTGGAGTATAAAAGAAAACAGTCATTTCCTGCAACCCCTGCACAGACAGCGCGATTAATACAGCAAGGATCACTGCTCCACCAATTACAAATTTATTTCTTGTTTTCATTTATTTTTCTCCGTCATAGAATGTGTGGATGATTCAGTAAATTTTTCTTCAAGTGCAGCAACTGCGCGGTTGGTAATTTTCAAACGGCGCTTTGTCATAAAAATGTAGCAAACAAATGTAAACAGCCAAATTACATAAGCAACTACAACATATTCTATACCAATTAGCATCTAATCCTGTGTTTCTGCAAGAAGTTGATTGAGAGTGTCAATGCGTTTTTCTGTTTGAAAACGCAGCAGTAGTAAGAAGAGATAGAATGCCAGCATTACAAATATTGTAGCCAAGAGAGGATAAAGCAATTCAGAAGGCATCGAGGGTTTTGCTTCTCCGGAATCCACCTTAAATAGTGTGGATGGCTGGTGTAAAGTTCGCCACCACTCAACTGATTTGTGAATAATTGGAATATCGAGAAAACCGATTATACCCAAAACAGAGGCCAGCCGTGCTTCTTTATCTCTGTCATTGACAGACATCCTCAGCAGAAAATAGCCCATGAAAATTAAAAACAACAAGAGTGTTGTTGTCAAACGTGCATCCCAAACCCAGTAGGTACCCCATGTAGTTTGCCCCCAGATTGCACCGGTTATCAGTACAAGTGCGCAAAAAACCAAACCGACTTCCGCGGAGGCTTTTGCAATTTGATCGAACATTAGTTCACGTTTCCAAAGGTAAGCTATGCTGAACACAAAGACTACAAAAAAAGCCAGGTATGTCGTAATTACTGACGGTACATGAAGGTACATTATTTTTTGAGGGAATCCCTGGCTGGCTTCTATCGGCAACTTCAAAAAAACCCAGAGAGCGCAGGCAAGTAAACCAATAATTGATGTCCACTCCAAAAGGAAAATAATTTTTTTCATTTTAAACATCCAATTTTTCCTTCAACAAGCTGTTGATCACTGCCGGATTGCCCTTTCCGCGTGTTTTTTTCATCATCTGTCCAACAAAGAAACCGATCACTTTTGTTTTTCCTGCACGGTATTGCTCTACCTGCTCCGGATTTGCTGCAAGCAATTCATCCGCAATCTGCCCCAGCTCTCCCTCATCTGAGACTTGCTTCAAGCCTTTTTCTTCAATAATAACTGCGGGTGTTTTTCCTGAATTCAGCATTTCCTCAAAAACAGTTTTTGCAATCTTGCTGCTGATTTCTCCGCTTTCAACGAGTTTCGTCAAATCCGCCAGATGTTCCGGAGAGAGGTCAATTTCATTGAGGGATTTTCCGGATTCATTCATCACACGGGTCAAGTCACCGATTATCCAGTTACAGGCGATTTTGGGTGAAGCTCCGTACATGAGGATTTTCTCAAAATATGCTGAAATTTCTTTATTGGCAGAAAGCACTTCCGCATCGTATCCACTTAATCCGTATTCTGCCATAAATCGCTGCTGTTTGGCCTCCGGAAGTTCGGGAAGATTTTTCCGAAACGTTTCCAGCAATTCCGGAGATAGCCGTACCAGTGGCAAATCCGGATCGGGAAAGTAGCGATACTCATCAGCTTCTTCTTTTGAGCGCATACTAAAAGTTACTTTACGGTCGGTGTCCCAGAGCCGTGTTTCCTGAACTATCTTTTTTCCATCCAGAATTTCTTCACGCTGCCTTTGCATTTCATAGGTAATTGCCTGTTTTACGAAACGGAAGGAATTGAGATTTTTTGTTTCAGTACGTGTGCCAAATTCCTGCTGTCCTTGTGGTCGTAGAGACACATTTGCGTCACAACGTAAATGCCCTTTTTCCATATCACCATCAGAAACACCAATCGTTGTGGCAATCGCATGGATTTTTTCCATGTACACTTTTGCTTCTTCTGCAGAACGTACGTCAGGTTCACTCACAATTTCCAGCAAGGGCACCCCGGCACGATTCAAATCAACTAAGCTTTCGGGGCAGCCCTCAGCATGAATCAGTTTCCCCGCATCCTCTTCCATGTGAATACGTGTGATGCCGATCCGGCTTTTCCCCCTGGTTTCAGTTTCAATTTCCAGCCACCCATTTTCGCAAATTGGGCGATCAAATTGAGAAATTTGATAAGCCTTAGGAAGGTCAGGATAGAAATAATTTTTGCGTGCGAACTGAGATTCCAGCCGAATTTCACAATTTAAGGCTAGTCCCAACTGAGCAGCAAACTCCGGAACCTGACGATTCAGAACAGGCAAAGCTCCAGGCAAACCCAGACAAACCGGGCAAGTATTAGCATTTGGCGGTTTACCAAATTCTGTGGAACAGCCGCAAAAAATTTTTGATTCTGTTGCCAGCTGAAGATGAATTTCCAAACCGATTACAGGTTCAAATTCCATAATAATTATTTTGGATTAAGTTAAACAGTACCCTTATTTTGTTTCGCTGCCAGTAAAGTTTTGAGCTCTTCTTCACAGAATAAATCACTAAATCCACTTCCAGGAAAACGCAATGCCCATTTATAAACGTTCTGCAGCATTTGTTCGTTGTCAAAAAGTGATGATTCTTTAAGAAGCATGTCAAATTCTGCATTAATGATTTTTGACAACTTTCCATAAAAACGTTCCAGAATAGCGGATGTGCCGCCGCCCTTTTTCCATGCTTCCTGATACCAGGACATAGCATTCAATGATACTCTACGGGTGCGCGGATATCCGGAACACATCAGATTCCAGGGGTCACCACGTTTTTGATCTCCGGCTGCACGGAAATCTGAGCGCAAAATCACCGCAGGAATATCGAGTACTTTGGCAAACAAAAACTCGATCACTGTTCCGGAATCTAGTTCTGTTCCGTCAAAATTAAGCAGAATCAAATCTGCTTTGACAACCTCACGCAAATCACTGTTGCGGATATCAATGGAGCGGTTGGTGCTTTGCTCAAGATGTTGAGGAACAACGCAAAGATAACGTCCGGCAGACTCTTTTTCGATGGCTTCCGACAAGAGCAGGTTGCCGATTAAATCTTTATGATTAAACAAATCACCTGCAAAATAAATGGAGTGAGTATTTGACATGAATTATCTATGATAGTTGAAGAATCAGCTAAAACTTTAGTTAGTTTTTAGAGTATTTTCAGCAAGTCCGGAATTTCCTGCCAATGCGAAAAAGGGGTTGCATAGCGTTCCATCCCTTTGGTGTAGGGGTGCCAGTCAGGGAAAAAAACGTTAATTCCGGCGTTATGGAAAGCTTCAATCAATTCCGGACGATCCTCAAGCATTACATCCGGTTGTATTTCCTCAACAATAATCTGCTCTTTACGAAAATCACCTACACATTGCAGCGAAGTGTAATTTAGCGCTTTTAAATTTTCCACACGTTTTTGAAATTGTTCCGGTTCCAGAGCAGTTACGAGATGTAATTCATGCCGGCCGGCAAGTGTATTCAAGATATTCAGCGAGTCATCAAAATAATTTAATTGACGCAAATAATCACCTGCATGGAATTTATCACGTATCTTCTCGTTGTCAGGAAAATTCCGGATGACACCGTAAAGCTCAGGATCATGAGTGTAGGGGATTTTTTCTCCATGTGTGAAATCAATAAAACCTTGAATGTAATTCAGGATTACTCCATCCACATCGGAACAAATTTTCATATTGAGTTAATGTCTTAACAAAATGTTAGCAGTATCGTTTATTCTGACAGGAAAAGAGTCTCAGATCAAGATTCCTCGTCCTCTTCGAGTACAATCGAAACAGAATTTATGCAATAGCGCAAACCGGTCGGTGCAGGACCATCTTCAAAAACATGTCCCAAATGCGCATCGCAATGCTTGCAAATTACTTCTGTCCTTTGCCGTGCCAAACTCAGGTCTTCCTGCTCGCCGACGTAATCATCTCCAAGTGATTCTGAAAAACTCGGCCAACCGCATCCGGAATCAAATTTGCTCTCTGACAAAAATAAGACATTGCCGCAACACAAACACCGGTATATACCTTTAACCTTTGTATCAAGATACTTTCCGCTGAAAGGCAGTTCTGTACCTTTTTTTCTGCAGATTTCAAATTGTTCCGGAGTCAACCGTTCTTTCCACTCCTGTTCGCTGAGATTATTTTTGTCTGTCATATTTGTCCTTTTTGTTTTATTCTGCACTGCCTTTTACGGTTCTGATTGCGTTCAATTATTTGCTTTCAAAGAAAAATACAGATTCATGATTGCAAAATGTAAAAACTTAGAAATAGCATGAAACTTGTGATTAAATCAAGAATAATGCGGAATTGATCGTGCTTCGTGATTTAGTGATTTAAAGTTGGAGCGGACAAGCATTGGATACAATTCGTTACGCAGCAGAAATGATTTCAGCCTTAATGTGCGTTAAACTTGATTTATTTTTGAATGGAAATAGCTACACTTTTCAAAGTTGTTTTTCCACCACAACCAAGGTTGATATTGAATAGTTTATATAAACTACTGATATTTTTACCATTGTTTTGTCTCATTTTGGGCGGCACTGTACAAGCTCAGGATCAGACATCACTGTCCGAAGAAACTGCTCAGTTACTGAAACTGGTCAACTTGAAAACGGTTGATGGCCGTGAAATGGCGGAAGTTTCGCTCAAGCTGGTTTTACAGTTGGCGCTCGAACGCAGCTTATTGCTGCAGGCATCAAAACTTGGAAATGCTGCAGCACAACTTTCAGTTATTGCTGCACAGGAAAGAAACAAGCCAAGTGTGACCACCAGTTTTGGTTATGCTAAAATACTTTCACTTACTGCATCTTCAAGTTGCTCACCTTCTCAACTGTGCGGGAGCAGCACCAACAGTATGACTTTTTCTTCGGCTTACACCCAGAAAACGGACAGCGGCCTCACGTATGGTCTTACTTATTCTGAACAAACCAAAAAATCTACCTCTCTTTCTCTTATGGAAATGGGTGGTGAAGTTACAACCGGTACAACCGGAGATTCTCTGAGCAGTTTAAGTTTAACCAGCTCTGTTTCTATTCCATTTTTTCAGGACTCAGGCACCGAATATAACAACATACCTGTTCGGTTGGCTGAAATTAATGTAACAAGAGGTCAGTTGAATTCACAGCAAGCGGAATTATCCCTGCTTAAACAGGTGGCTTCTATTTATTGGGATTTAGTTGGAATATTGGAAACAGTTGAGGTTAAGAAGAAAGCAGTAAATCTTTCAGAAAAACTTTTACGTGACAACCAGGCCCGCCTGGAAGCAGGTCTTTTGAGCTCAACAGAAGTTAGAGTTACCGAAACTCAATTAATGCGGAATCGACAAAGTTTGCTTTCGTCACGTTTGGATGCACTACGCATTGAAGATCAGGTTCGGGCAGCACTTAATTTGAAAAACTTGCCTGTAGGACTATATCCGGTGGACAGACCTGCAACAAATGCTGCTGTGACAGAAAACGTTTCTGCATTGTTAGAAAAAATTTATGCGAATGACACGCAAATTGGTTTGAAACAAGCTTCGTTGGAACAAAATCGTTATCAGTTAGAACAAGAACTGAACAAGCAAAAAACTAATCTGGACTTAAATCTGTACTATGTTTTAAATGGATACAGCAAAAATTCATTTGGCGGAATTGCGGATTTTAGCAAAAGCGATCTCCATGGAATGAACGTTACTTTAACCTGGAAAGTTCCATTGGGTGATCAGGCCACTATAGAAAATATCCAGCGCAAACGTCTGGAACAGCAGCAAATAACTCTGCAAATTAAGGATCGAAAATCTCAGCTTGATGTGAGTGTCCAGTCCCTGCTGCGATCTTTGAGTTTAATTGAAAAGGAAAAAATGACTGCAGCAGCAGTAAGTAAACTTTCCAAAGATCAGTTGCGTAATGAAATTAAGCGCTTCAAATTGGGTAAAAGCACGAGCTATCGTATTTCTCAAAATCAACAGGATGTGGTGGAGTCGGAGCAGCAGGAAATTCTTATCCGAATTCGTCAAGAAAAAATCCGAGTGGAACTCCTTGCTTTAACCGGAGAGTTTAATGAAAAATATGAGCTGAACCAGAAGTGATGG
>DTUH01000092.1 GCA_012964265.1 Candidatus Lambdaproteobacteria bacterium | reverse complement strand
ATCAATAAAAAAGTTCTTCTGTTAAATCAAACTTCAACAATTAGTTAGCTGATATTTAAAGAGAAAAAAAATGAATTTTGCCGACAAAAATCAAAAAATAATTAGTTCAGTTCCAGCAGTCTATTTGCATATACCTTTTTGTCGAGAAATTTGTCCTTTCTGTTCCTTTGCGGTTAGACGTGATCGAGCCGGGTTACACGAAAAATATATCAGAAGCATGGTTGGAGAAATTGGACGGCGTGCAGAATTTATTAAAGAAAAAAAGAAGAATCATTTTGACGAAAATTATTCCGGACAGAAGTTCCTTGAATCCATTTATTTTGGCGGCGGCACTCCTTCCCGTCTTATGATTCCGGAGGTGTCTTTGTTACTCGGAGAAATCCGGAATTATTTTCCTTCGTCAGATCAGATCGAAATTTCCTTTGAAATGAATCCGGAGGATGTAACGCCGGAATACCTCAATGGTCTTGCGGAAAATGGTGTTACCCGGCTCAGTTTAGGAGGTCAGAGCTTCAATGATTCAACTCTGAAGAAGTTGGGACGTTGTCATTCTGCACTTGAATTGCGTGAATCAATTACAGCCATAGTAAATTCTCCAATCAATAATTGGAATCTTGATTTGATGTTTGGCATTCCGGAACAGAGTATTTCAATGTTTAAAAAAGATGTGGAAGAAGCACTTGCTTGCGATCCGTCACACATTTCCATGTATGGTCTTGAAATTCATGAAAGGACTCCTTTCGGACAAAATAAGCAATTCCGAAAATGGGAATCAGAACATCAGGAACAATTTGAGGAAATGTATTTATGGGCAACTGAGCACATGGAAAAAGCAGGTTTATTTCAATATGAAGTTTCGAACTTTTCCAAAATATCAAAAGAGGGCAGGAATAATTTAGTGGTCTGGTCTGGACAAGAATATTTGGGATTCGGAGTTGGAGCGCATTCATATTACCATCAAACTCGCTGGGGCAACAAGCGCTCTCTCAGCACTTACCTCAAGCATCTTGATGCGAATGAGTGGCCTGTTGATTTTAAAGAGCAACTTTTCGCAGAACAGCTTGCTGCAGAATCTTTGATGCTTGGTTTACGGCAGTGTAAAGGATTTAATATTAAGGACTGGCAAAGGCGCTTTGGCTTGCAGTGGCAGAAACAGCAGCTGGATTTTGTTCAGGAACTTTGTGATGAAGGACGTGCGTTCTGGGAAGATCAACATTTGTGTTTGACGCCAAAAGGAATGTTGCTGGCAGACAAAATTACGGTGGAACTGTTACCGACGATCAGGAGGAATTAAAAGCACTGTAAAATTTTTCATTATTATTTTTTAAAGTTTTTTTCTAGGGAGCCGAAAAGCAAGACAAGGGTTTTACCCGCTGGCTATATTATATTGAGTTAGCTGCGAACCGTAACCTAAAAATTATGACTAACAATGGGAGAACAAAATGAAAATTCGAAGCAATGCTACATCTTTGAATACATTACGGCACTCAGAAAACAATTTGAAAAAAGTAAGAAGCTCAATTGAAAAATTAAGTTCTGGAACAAGAATAAATAGTGCGGCCGACGGTCCAGCATCGTTGATTGCTTCCGAACGTATGAGAGGACAAATAGCTGGATTGAGACAGGCACACCTTAATAACGCAAGTGCTGTAGCCATGTTTCAAACTGCTGAGGGAGCTCTTAGTGAGTTCAGCAACATTCTGCTCCATTTGAAGCAACTATCAGTTCATGCGGCAAACGAAGCGGTAAACGATGACTCGATGCTGGCTGCAGACCAACAGGAAGTAGATAATTTGATTTCTACCTTGGATCGTATCGTGGAAACTGCCAGGTTCAATGGAAAAAGATTGCTTGATGGTAGTATGGGAGCAAATGGTGCTTCGGTAGGCAATCATTTGCGTTTCGTCAGTGCAGAAACATGGACAAAAGATTCTCCAACAGAAGGTTATGCTGTCGATATTGTACAGGTTGCAACACAGGCTTTTAAAAAGGGTAGTGTTCCCTTGACAATAAGTAATATTGGCGATGGAGTAACCATTTTGTTAAGCGAGGGTGGCCGAAACGTAGAAATTAATACGAGATTGGGAAAAGATAAGGATAACATTGAAGAGGTTTTAGCGAACTATAAGCGAGACCCTGCACGTTTTCCTGCGGAGCAGGCATCCACGGATATTCGTGGTATTGTGATGCATAGTATAAAAGAGGGGATTGCAGAAAGTGGTTTGGCTTTAGAGGCGTTCGAAACTCCCGAAAAAACATTTTACATTCGGCACAAAAATTTTGGTGCTGACTCAAGTTTTTCTGTTACATCCAATATTTCAGGTCTACTGACCAAGAGTGCAAATGTTGCTGAATCATCAGAACCAGGTTTAGACGTAGCAGGCAGAATTGGCGGAACTGTTGCAAGAGGCAAAGGTCAGTTTCTTACCGCAATCAAAGGCGCCTTTCCGGCAAATGGAATTACAATACAGTATGATCGTACAATCGGATTGAAGGAAGTTCCTGTCAAAAATGAACAGGGAGACATCATCGGCACAGAATTTGTGCAAGAGTCACAGGCAGAAATTGTCGGTTCACCAGATAATCCGATTATAGAAGGTTTTGTTCACTTGTCTCAACAGACAAAAAATGTAAATCTCGGACCTGACCCTGGGATGGAAAGTGGCTTTTCTTTTAAGAGCATTCGTACAAGTAATTTGGGGCAGGGTATGGAAAATGAAAGCGGTTTTCGAAGTTTGTTTGATATCGACTTGACCAGCAAACAGGGAGCAAACGATTCTAGCAGACTCATAAACAAGTCAATAGACGAAATATCAACTTATCGTGCGGCAATTGGATCTTTCCAGAAAAACGTTGTTGAAAGTAATCTTAATTCATTGAGAATTGCAGATGAAAACATTACACGGGGTGAGTCAACAATTCGTGACACAGATATGGCAGAAGAGATGTCAAAATTGACAGGAAGTCAGATTTTACTGTCGGCCAGCCAATCCATGCAGGCTCAAGCGAATCAACTGCCTCAGAACGTTTTACAACTGTTGCAGAAATGACTAAGGCTGGCACAAAAAAAGTTCCAGCCAAAATGTCGTTGAAAAACCCTGCTAAATTCCCAAAAAGCGATGTTGTATTTCTTCATTATCGCTCAGCAAAGATGAATCCCCTGTCCAGACAACACGTCCTTTTTCAATAATGTAATGTCGGTCGGCAAATCGTGTAAGAGCTTCAATGTTTTTATCTACGACAAGGATCGATTGTCCGGACGATTTCAACCCTTTCAAACAATCCCAAATTTCCATTCTGATTAAAGGAGCAAGACCCTCTGTTGCTTCATCCAAAATCAATAGTCGCGGATTTGTCATCAATGCACGGCCTATGGCCAGCATTTGCTGTTCTCCGCCGGAAAGCTGATTCCCCATATTATTTGTACGACTTGCAAGTCGCGGAAACAACTCAAAAACCTTTTCAAGATTCCAGGGCTTTTTGCTTTTTGATCGATTAGCTGCAGTCGCAATTAAATTTTCAACAACTGTCAGATTCGGAAAAATTTGACGACCCTCCGGAACCAATCCGATACCCTTCTGAGCAACTAGATAGGAAGGCCACTCACGAATAGCATTTCCTGCAAAAACAATTTCACCTGAGCGAGCAGGAACAATTCCCATAATTGTATGGATTGTCGTAGTTTTGCCCATACCGTTGCGCCCAAGCAAAGAAACTGCTTCACCTTCTTTTATCTCCAAATCCATGCCAAACAGAACTTGGCTTTGACCGTATGCGGTTTCGACATTTTTTAGTTTAAGCACGACTTTCCTCTTCACCAAGATATGCCTCTCGGACTTCAGGGTTTTTCCTTATTTCTTCGGGTGTATCTGTGGTTATGCCGCGGCCATATACCATTACAGTGATTCTGTCTGCTAAAGCAAATACTACATCCATATCGTGTTCAATCAACAAAATAGTCAATTTACCTTTCAGTCCTTTTAGAATGGCTATCATTTTGATTGACTCTTCAGACCCCATTCCAGCCATTGGTTCATCGAGTAAAAGCAATTTAGGGCGTGTTGCCAAAGCCAACGCAATTTCCATTTGACGGTGTTCGCCATGAGAAAGTTCATTTGCAACTCTTTCAGCACGTTTCTCCAAACCGACTTGCTGCAAAAATTCAAACGCGGGTATTCTTAAACTGGAGTCTTTATGTGCATCTTTCCAAAAATGGAAGGAGTGTCCCGCATGTGCCTGCACTGCTAATGCAACATTATCCAGTACTGTCATATCCATGAAAATATTGGTGATTTGAAAGGAACGTGCCAATCCAAGTGCAGATCGGAGATGAACAGGTACTCCGGAAATATCTTTTCCATCAAATATAACACTTCCGGAATCCGACACAATTTCTCCGGTTAATTGTCCAATCAAAGTGGTTTTTCCTGCGCCATTTGGACCTATAATCGCATGCAGTTCTCCAGGTTCTACCTGAAATGATAGATCGTCTGTAGCCAGCAAACCTCCGAAGGATTTGACTAATGATTGTACTTTAAGCATTATAAATCCCCTTCTTTATTTATTATATTGAGCCGATTCCACCAACGATCCAATCCAACCAGCATTCCGTCAATGCCTCCGCGAGCGAAAATGACTACCAGAACCAGCATTGGACCAAATATCAATTGCCAGTATTCCGTGAATCCGGAAAGTAATTCTTCCAGGAAAAGGAAAGCAACCGCACCGATCACCGGACCAAAAAGTGTCCCCAATCCACCCAAAACTGTCATGATGATCAAATCACCGGATCTAGTCCAATGCATAACGGCAGGACTGACAAAATCAGTCTGGTTTGCCGATAATACTCCGGCTAATCCGCAGATTGCTCCGGCAATGATGAAAGCTACGAGGCGGTAGCGGAAAACGGGGAAACCAATTGATTTCATTCTTTGTTCATTCGATTTAGTTCCACGAATCACCATTCCAAAACGGGAATTGGTCAAACGGTGGGAAATATACAAACTAGCAAGTAAAACAACAAAGTTGAGATAATAGAGGGTATTGTCATTTGATAGATCTAGTAAGCCTGCAAAGTCGCTGCGCATATAAAGGCTCAATCCGTCATCGCCGCCGTAATTTTCGTTGCCTACGGCTATGAAGTAGAACATCTGAGAAAACGCGAGTGTAATCATAATGAAATATACTCCGCGTGTACGCAAAGATATTGCTCCAATAACCAATCCTGCCAAAGCAGAAACACCGACTGCAATGCCCATGTGAATAAAGCCGTTGCCCATCCATTGCACACCATCTTCAATAGCGTGAAAAGTGCCGATACCTACCACGTACGATCCAATTCCCAGGTAAACTGCATGGCCAAAACTAACCATTCCACCAAATCCTAAAATTAAATTAAGACTTACTGCTCCGATTGAAAGAATTAACATTCGTGAAAATAATACGGTGTAGAATGGTTCATCAATACCGGCTGCAATTATTGGGACGGCACCCAGGCCGATTATTAATAATGCTATAATGGAAGTCCGCGGAGAAAAATTCATCTATGCTCCTTTTGGCGGGAATAGCCCTTGAGGTTTGATTGCCAGAATGAGGGCCATCAAAATATAGATGAGCATTGAAGAAATGGCGGGGGCAGCAGTGTCGGCTACATCGTTGGAAAAGAAAAGGCCTAAAATATCAGGTAGGAATGATCGGCCGACTGTATCAATAAAACCTACTATCAGCGCTGCTACAAATGCTCCCTTGATGGATCCCACACCACCGATGACAATCACTACAAAAGTAACTATCAGTATTTCTTCACCCATCCCAATTTCCACGGTCATAATTGGTGCAGCCATCAGACCTGCTAATCCTGCCAGGGCGGCTCCAAGTCCAAAAACTATTGTATAAAGGAGGTTGATGTTTATTCCAAGCGCACTAACCATTTGACGATTACTTGCTCCTGCACGGATCAGCATTCCAATTCTTGTCTTTGAAACAAGTAAATAAAGTAAAAAAGCTACAAGGATGCCCACGGCGATAATCACCAGTCTAAAGGCGGGATAGCGAATGCCGAAGAAAAGTTCCACACTTCCGCTGAGAAGGCCAGGAAGGGGAATATCGAGGCCGATTGGTCCCCAGATCAAGCGCACAAATTCATTGAAAAATAGAATTAGACCAAAGGTTGCCAGGACTTGGTCAAGGTGGCTACGTGTATAGAGTGTACGTAGAGCGATTCTCTCCAGGATTACTCCAAATAACATGCATGCAGGGAGAGCAAGTAAGGCTCCGAGCAGGAATGAATCTGTCCATTGTGTGAAAGTTGCCGCAAAGTAGGCCCCCATCATGTAGAGCGACCCGTGAGCCAGATTGATCAGATCCATGATGCCAAAAATCAGGGTCAGGCCGGCGGCAAGCAGAAATAATAAAATTCCGAATTGAAACCCGTTAAGGGTTTGCTCCAAAAGCAGAATCCAGTTCACCTGAACCTATTTACTGCAAAGTGTGAGTCTGGATGGAAAGACGAAGAAGTGGAGGAGTAAACTCCTCCACTCGCAGGAAAGTAACAAATTACCAGGACATTTTGCAATCTTTAGCGTAAGGATCCTGGTGATTGGTATAGACAGTTTTCACGATACTGGTAGTGAAATTCCCATCCGCATCCTTAACAACTTTACGCAAATAGAAGTTTTGGATGGGGAAATGGTTGTTGCCGTATTTGAACGGACCTCGTATTGAGGGGAAATTTGCTTTACGCATGGCATTACGCATTCCGTCTTTATTTGACAGATCACCACCTACAGCCGTTACTGCACTGTTAATCAGCATGATCGTGTCGTAAGACTGCGCGGCGTAAAATGTCGGATAGCGTCCGGTTTTTTTGCGATAATCAGCAACAAAGCGTTTATTAACCGCATTGTCCAAGTCCGGTGCCCAGAACTGAGTCATCAAACTTCCGTAAGCTAAATCTTTTAAACGTGGAAGGCTTAAGGAATCCACAGTAAAGGCGGAATACAATGGAATTTCACCCTTTAAACCGGCTTGGGAATACTGCTTGAAAAACTGCATACCGTGCTTTCCGGGATAGAAGACAAATACAGCATCAGGTTTCGCCGCACGAATCTTTGCCAGTTCTGCCGAAAAATCCAGTTGTGCAGGAAACTTGGTCATATCTTTTCCAATTATTTTACCTTTGAAGGTTCGTGAAACTCCCTTAACCATGCTTTTACCGGCGGCATAGTTCGGTGCCATAATGTAGAGATTCTTAATTCCCAACTGGTTTAAGACCTCTCCCATAGCCATCGTGGTTTGGTCATTTTGCCATGAAGTTGAGAAAAAATCTTCGTGACAGAGTTTACCTGCAACCGGACCCGGTCCTGCATTTGAGGTAATCATAAAAGGTCCTTTCCCCACAACCGAATTCCTGGATGCCAACAACACATGACTCCAAATGTAACCGGTAACAAAATGAACTTTATCTTTTTTTACCAATTTTTCAGTTTTCTGTTTACCGACAGCGGGCTTAAAGGTGTCGTCTTCATAAAACATTTTTACATCTGATCCCCCCATTTTACGTCCCAAATGATCAAGTGCGAGTTCAACCGCATCCCGCATATCATTTCCAATTGCACCTGCGCCGCCTGTGAGCGTAGTCACAAATCCAATTTTTACTGTTTCTGCCAAGGCAACCTGACTAATCAACATTGCAGCGAGGGACAGCGTTCCCAAAATACCTAATTTCATTTTTTTCTCCTATTATTAGGTTTTACAACTTCACTTCGATTTACCAGACCATCTGGGAAATCTACTAAAAGCCCATAACGATAGCTCATACTCATTCGTCTGTCAACTTAAAATTAAAGATACTCCAAAACTCGTTACTTTTGTAAGGCTTACAGGTATTTAAGGGCACACTGTGTGTCTTTTTGCACCAGTTCCATAAATTTTGGATTGTGTCCCAAATCCGGATTGGCTCGGTGACGCAGTTCATGAACAAGTGTATTCAGTAATTGTGTTTTTTTGGGCCAGCCAAAAAACCAGAAATTTGAGCGGTGAATCTTGATTTGCTCTTCGCCCCAATAAACTCCTGCTTCTCCATATTGGATCCAGTTCTTATGCACCGGACGCTCTCTTGTATAGCGAATTGGAACAGTCCGGATTTTAACTTTCATGATTGACGGAAAACATGGAACCTCCAAAAGCCGTTCTGCGTATTCCATTATTTGCTGTTGTCTTGCTGCAGGATTTTCAATAAGCGGATCAAGTAGATGCCAACGGTCCAGGACAAAAAACAGGGCAATACTGCAAAGTAGAAATGCAAATAGCCATTGAGTATATTTTGTGAAATAAGGCTTTCCGGGAACCGGCTTATTCAGGTGTCTCTGTTTCCATTTCAGCCATTCCTCCCATTCTAGCTGCAAATTCTTAATTTGCTCAGTTTTCCAATTTTCCGGAGTAATTCCTTGCTGAGTCATATTTTCCGGAAATTCAGGAGTCTGAAAAAACAAATGTTCACCACAATTATCGCAGTGGATCCGTACAAAACGCTCACCGTTTTTTCCTGACATTGGAAGAAGCCGGAAATTTTCTTCGCCGCAGGAAGGGCAGTGGAGTGTTACATCTTCATCCTGAGAGGTAATTTCGGAAGACATTGATTATGCGGAAATTATTATGAAAATATCTATTTGTTTTCCTTTAGTGTTTGTGTGGCAATTATAAGTTTTTGCACTTCAGATGCACCCTCATAGATTCTGAGCGCACGGATTTCGCGATAGAGCTGCTCAACAGCGAATCCGGAAACAACACCGGATCCTCCGAATATTTGTACAGCTTCGTCAATTACACGTTGGGCCGCTTCAGTTGCAAATAATTTAGCCATGGCAGCTTCGCGGGTGATCCGGTTCGCACCATTGTCCTTTGTCCAGGCGGCACGATAAATAAGGAGTGCGCTGGCATCAATATCCAAAGACATGTCACCAAGTTTTGCTTGTATCAGCTGAAGTTTGCTCATGGATGCACCAAACATTTGCCGCGTTTTGACTCGATTCAGGGCTTCATCCATGGCATGCCGTGCAAACCCCAGTGCTGCCGCACCAACTGTTGAACGAAAAATATCTAGGGTAGCCATAGCCATTTTGAACCCCTCTCCGCCAACTCCAATTTGCTGGGATTATGGAATCCGGCATTGATTAAAACGAATTCTAGCTAACGGATGTGGTGCAATAACTTCAATACGTTCCAGGATTTCTAGTCCGACTGTATCAGCATCTACAATAAATGCGCTGATACCACGCGTACCTGGCGCCTCCCCAGTTTTGGCAAATACAGTATATTAATCTGCAATTCCTCCATTGGAAATGAGAGTCTTTTCACCATTAAGTAAAAATGAATCATGATCTTTTTTTGCAGTTGTAGTTATAGCCGCAGCATCAGAACCGGCATCTGGTTCAGTAAGCGCAAAAGCCGCGATTTCCCCCCCTTTTCGGACATCAGGCAGATATTTTTCCTGCATTTCTGCCGAACCAAAAAATGAAATAGTTCCGCTGCCGAGACCCTGCATGGCAAAAACGAAATCTGCAAGTCCTGAAAAGCGGGCGAGGGTTTCACGAATTATGCAGAGAGAACGGACATTCAATTTTGGATTTCCTCCTTCAAACTTTTTTGAAACACAATAGTCCAGCCAGCCTGCATCCGCCAGTTTAAGAACCAATTCCTTGCAGGCAAGATCGACGTTTGCCGGAGTTGCTGAATAATCTATTAACTCAGCTTTTGCCCAGTCTTCCAACTTAAGCGCCAATGCTCTATGTTCATCTTCGAAAAATGGCCATTGTAAAAAGCTACGGTCTGACATCAGTTTCCTTCAAAGACAGGTTTTTCTTTTTTGACAAATGCCTCGTAAGCCCTGGTAAAATCCTGAGTCTGCATACAAATGGCCTGAGCCTGGGCTTCTGATTCTATGGCTTGTTCGATGCTCATGCTCCATTCCTGATTGAGCATGGTTTTGGTTATGCCATGCGCAAAATTAGGTCCTTCAACCATACTTTTCGCCATCTCTTGCGCCGCTTTCAATAAATTTTCAGACTCATACAGCTGATTAAAAAATCCCCAGCGTTCAGCCTCCTCACCACTCATGTTTCTACCTGAAAACAGCAATTCAGCGGCACGTCCCTGTCCAAGTATTCTTGGTAGAATTGCGCATGCACCCATATCACAGCCCGCAAAACCGACTTTAGAAAATATGAAGGAAATTTTGGCCGAGGCTGTACCCAATCGGATGTCACTTGCCATGGCAAGAATTGCTCCGGCTCCGACACATATTCCATCAACAGCTGAAATTACCGGCTGTGGACAATTTTTGATTGCCTTGACCAAATCACCTGTCATTCGTGTAAAAGACAACAATTCCTTCATGCTCATTTTTGTCAGTGGTCCAATAATTTCGTGTACATCACCACCGGAACAAAAGTTTCCTCCGGCACCAGTTATGACGACAGCTTTCACGTCTTCTGAATACACAAGGTCTCTAAACAAGTCCCGCATCTCAGTGTAAGACTCAAAGGTTAGTGGGTTTTTTCTTTCGGGTCGGTTAAGTGTCAGTGTAGCTACGCCATGGTCAAGTGACCAAAGAAAATGTTCAGGAAGATTTTTTGAACTTGTTTTTGTTTTTCCATACATTGAATTTTCTCCTCAATTGGTTTATTGGGTAATTGTCTAAATATGAGATTATGTCCTTGAAATAAAAAATGTTTATTAAAGATTGATTCCGTTGAAAAAATCCTAAAACCGTGTCATTTAGACTTTTTGCAAGTTCATCATCATTCTGCACCAAACTATTAGGGAATGACTGCAGTTGCTTCAATTTCAACTTTGGCCCTGTCTTCCATTAAACTGCTAACCTCTACAACCGACATGGCAGGAAAATGCCGTCCTACTTCTTCTCGATATATTTTTCCCAGAGATTTTAAGGAATCAAAATATTCTTGTTTATCAGTGATGAACCAGGTCAATCTTGTAATATGTTCTGCACTTGCATTGGCCTCCGCCAGTATGCTCATGATGTTGCGCAGAGCTTGACCTGCTTGTTCTGCAAAATCATCACTTTGGAAGGTACTTGTTTCATCCCAGCCAATTTGTCCGGAGATAAAAATTTGTTTGCCTTCAGTGATAATACCTTGAGAATAGCCTCTAGGGAGTTCCCATCCCTTCGGAAGTAAAAATTTCATTTTTTTCATTTTTAAGATCTCGTTTTTAATGGCAAATGTTTTGACAATAAAAACAATTAAAAAATATAAAATATCAACAACATAACTAGCTATTTAGTTTTAGTGTTTTGGCGGGTGACTTTTTTTAGCCGTGCTAATAAGCTCACCAGCATATTTAATTCATCACTTTTTAAATCTTTAAAAATGTTGTGTAACCACTTTTCATGTTCAACAACCATTATTTGGAAAGCAGATGTTCCCTTATCAGTCAGTTCAACTAATGTAACACGCCGATCTTTTGCAGAATGCACATGGCTAATCAGTCCTTCCCGAACCATGCGGTTGACCAACCAGGTTACATTTCCGTTAGTAACCATCATTTGCTGAGAAAGTTCCGTTTTAGTAAGTGGTTTTTCTGCGTGATCCAAAGCAGATAACAGGTCAAACTGCGGTAAAGTTGAATCAAAAGTCTGATGCAGACGAGTGCGTAAATAACGTTCAATTTCTCCAGTACTTTTCAATAATCCTAACCACAAACTGATAATTTGTTTATTATCCAACTGATTATCAGGAGATACTGTCTTGGTGCTTTTCATCAAATCAAAGTTCCCAATTCCAATGCACGTTGAGTGTTGATTTCAAGTTGCCGTTTGCCTGCAAGGTACTGTACAGGCCAAGTATGATCAAGATAATTTTGACGTGCTGCCGCATGTAAAGTCCAATAAGGATTGCTCAAATGTGGACGTGCCAGGCAGCATAAATCAGCTCTACCTGCCGCGATGATCGAATTGACATGATCGGTTTCAAAAATAGCACCTACAGCAATAGTAGGCACATTCCCTTCATTGCGGATGCGATCCGAAAAAGGCGTTTGAAACATACGTCCATAGACAGGTTTTTCATTGATGTTGGTTTGGCCGGAAGAAACGTTGATTATGTCCGCACCAGCTTGACAGAACATTTTTGCGATTAAGACTGCTTCCTTATCATCAATTCCGTCTTCGACCCAGTCGTGAGCAGATATTCTAACCGAAATAGGTTTTTGCTCAGGCCAGACGTCGCGAATTGCCTATAACACTTCCAGTGGATAACGCATCCTGTTTGCTAAACTACCACCATATTCATCAATGCGTCTGTTGGAAAGAGGAGTAATGAATGAAGAAAACAGATATCCGTGTCCACAGTGAAATTCCAGCATATCAAAATCGCACTCTTCTGCCAAATGAACTGCCTGGACAAATTGGTTTTGAATTTCAAGCATTTCCTTTTTTGAAAGCTTATGCGGAATTTGATCTTTGTATGCAACTGCGGAAGGACCGACAATTGGCCAGCCTTTTTCCAATGCCATATCCTGTCCTTCCCACAAGATTTTTGTGGAACCTTTTGGTCCAGCATGACCTAACTGCAAAGCAATTTTTGCCTTGCTTTGTTGATGCACAAAGTCAACAATTCGTTTCCAACCATGCTGATGTTCTTTTTTATACATTCCTGTACAGCGTGGAGTAATGCGTGCTTCACGCGAAACATGGGTCATTTCCGTAAAAAGCAATCCTGCTCCGCCTAAAGCACGGGATCCGTAATGAACCAGGTGGAAATCCGAAACAGTACCGTCTTCAGCGCTGTACATTGCCATTGGCGAAACCGCAACGCGATTTACAAGTTTCATATCCCTTAAAGAAAAAGGAGTGAACATTGGTGAAATTGGTGTTTGACTGAATTTCCCGGTTGCATTTTCCGCAAACTCACTCTCCATGTTTTCAAGCCATTTTTTGTCTCGTAACCGCAGGTTTTCATGACTTAACCGCTGGCTTCTTGTGAGCAAACTATAGGTGAATTGAGTTGTAGAAAAATTGGTATAACGGGAAATGCTTTCAAACCATGCTGTACTGTTTCTAGTGGCATTCTGCAGCCGAAATACTTCAACTTCGCGTTCGTCCTGGTATTTCTTGAAGGCGCTTTGTAAATTGTTGTTTTGATGGATGAATTTTGCCAGACTGATGCCGTCTTCAAAAGCCAGTTTAGTTCCGGAACCAATCGAAAAATGAGCGGTGTGCACCGCATCACCTAAAAGAACAATGTTCTTGTGATACCAGTACTTACAGGTCACTCTTGGGAAATTCATCCAGATTGAAGAACCTCTCAGATGTTTGGCATTTTCCATGAGAGAGTTTCCATCAAGATAATCCGCAAACAAGGATTCCAGATATGCAATAGCTTCTTCTTTGCTCATATCTTCGAATCCATGTGCATTCCATGTTTCCGGCTCGCATTCAACAATGAAAGTGCTTAAATCCCCTGCAAAACGATAGGCATGGCCCCAAATCCAACCATGTTTTGTCTCGATGAAAATGAAAGTGAATGCCTGAAAAAGTCGATGTGTTCCGAGCCAGATAAACTTATTTCGGCGCAGTTCAATATCCGGCTGAAAATGCTCCTCGTGCTGTGTCCTGATTTTGCTGTTGATACCGTCGGACACCACAACCAGATCGTAATCTTCAAAAGGCTCAGTAGTTTCAACCTGGGTTTCAAAAACCTGTTTGATACCCAGCTCTGTAGCTCGTTCCTGTAGAATGCTAAGTAAACGGAGGCGCCCGATACCGATAAATCCATGTCCTCCGGAACTAATAACCTTTCCGTGAATATGTACATCGATGTCATCCCAGTAGGCAAAGCTCTGACGGATTGTTTCTGCGCTTTCCGGATCATTGGCCTGGAGGTTTTCCAAAGTCTGATCTGAGAAAACAATTCCCCAGCCAAATGTATCATGCGGTTTGTTTTGTTCTACGACGGTAATCTCATGTTCCGGATTACGCAATTTCATTGAAATGGCAAAATACAGTCCTCCCGGACCACCACCAATACAAACTATTTCATGAATTATACCTCCGATTATTTTTCACTTACCACGTGTATTATCCAAAAGACGTGAGCCAGTTTTAATTAATATGCTTCGGAACAATTGAGAATAAACAAGCAGAACGGATGCCTTAAAAGCTTAGTATCCAGCAGTCTACTGTCGAGATGTGAAAATGTCAAACATTATTTTAAACTTAAAATAAATTTGCATGATATAAACGCTTTTTCCAACATTTTTCTGAAATGAAAAGTTTCCAAAAAAATAAATTATCTTGCGTTTCATCACCATTTATAAGAAAAAGACGTGTATAAATATCAAAACTCTAATAAAATTTAATTATTGAATCAATTTAGGGACATTACTTTATAATCAAATGACAGGAGTAGCTTATGCCAGCCAGCGCGAAAGAAGTTGTAAAATCAATTGGAATGAAAGACGCCGATTTATTCCGCCAACAGGTTTATATTGACGGCAAATGGTCTGATGCAGACAGCGGAGAAACTACCGAAATTACCAATCCATCTACAGGTGACGTATTAGGTACAGTACCCAACTGCGGAGCAGCAGAAGCAAAACGTGCGATTGAAGCTGCAAATGCGGCCTGGCCGATGTGGCGCTCAAAAACAGCAAAAGAGCGTGCGGTAATAATGCGCCGCTGGTATGAGTTGATGATGGAAAATCAGGAAGATCTTGCCCGTTTGATGACAGCCGAACAAGGCAAACCTTTGTCAGAATCACGTGGAGAAATTGCTTATGCAGCAAGTTTCATTGAATGGTTTGGAGAAGAGGGAAAGCGTATATATGGCGATACCATACCGGCACATGCCACCGACAAACGGATTGTCGTTATTAAACAACCGATTGGAGTTACCGTTGCTATAACACCGTGGAATTTTCCGGCAGCCATGATTACCAGAAAAGCTGCTCCGGCACTGGCAGCAGGTTGTCCGATGGTTATAAAACCTGCTCCGGACACACCATTTTCTGCTTTTGCACTTTGTGAACTTGCAGAACGAGCCGGAGTTCCTCCAGGGATTTTAAGTACTGTTACCGGAGATGCAGTAGGGATCGGCAGTGAATTTACCGGAAATCCAATTGTCCGCAAACTAACGTTTACAGGTTCAACCGGAGTCGGTAAACTACTGATGAAACAGTGTTCAGGAACAGTGAAAAAACTTGCGCTGGAACTGGGTGGAAAT
>DTUH01000091.1 GCA_012964265.1 Candidatus Lambdaproteobacteria bacterium | reverse complement strand
GAAGTTCCGGAAGCTTCTTCAATAGTTTTGGAATCAAGTCCTTCATCTTTGGTATTGATTTGACCGCAGGATAAAACAAACAATCCTGAAAAGACAACGAGGATGAAAGATGTGAATTGATTAAATTTCATCATAAATTCGTTTGTTTTAGAAATTCCGGTTCCAGCGTAAAACGGTTTTTGTTCCGTCCGTAAGGATGTGTTTGGAACACCAGTTGCGGAATAAATGGAGATTGAACACTTCCGGAATTCGCTGCACTTGAATCGGAATCATCACTCATCAGCAAATAGACTTCCCAGCCCAAACCGAGTAAAGTCAATATATCCCAAGTCTGCATACTGCTTTTGTACGATTTATCTGACTCGCGTTGCTGTCATATTCGCTTTTGTAAGCTGCCTTTTCACTGCTGCTTGAGTTTGCATATTGTGTTGCCAGCGTGCTGTTTTTTGCAGAGAGATCGTTGTAGGAATTGGATGCATTATAGGACATCAAAGCCGAAACGAGAGTGACGGATACTGCGACATAATGCCAGGTATTATCCTCGGACGGGCTTTTTTCAGTTTGCGTATCCACTTCCGCTGTTATTTTTTTTCGGGCATGTGAGATTTTATCTTCCTCAATTATTTTCAGCACCAAACCCTCCGCCTTGGTATTGAGTTGTCCGATACCACTGTTTTCACAATCATCCGTGCGGAACAAGCCGCTGACTGTCGAGATCAACCCGAGTCAGTGAGAGTTGAGTGAAGTTGCCTTCCCTTGTCATGTTGAAAAGGAACAAATTATCAGCCTGCAAGATTTGCTGTATCAGCGCAAAACACTGATCTTCAGTACATTCGTCATATTCCAGTTCCTCAAAAGCTTGTGTCAGCGCCGCGTCAAATGATTTTTGAGAGGCTAAAGCATAGTGCGTCGATAGAGATTCCTGCAGACTATTGAAAATGATTTGCTTCTCCATCTCGGTGAATTCACCCAGCGCCCCCATTGGTGCAAGCGCTGCCATTTCTTTTTCCTGAGTATGGGGCGTGTCAAAAATCAGCATGAAAAATAATACTGAAATCGTGAGTGCCCTGAAAACTCGAATTTGAAATTGATTGTGCCAAATCATCTTAGCGCTCTTGTAGTTTATTTTTGATTTCAGCGAGAATTTCGGAATCAATTCCATAATAGCGGAAAAGGTATTTCAGGTCGCGAAGTCCTATAATTGTGGGGAAAACATACTGACCGCCCTTATAAAAACGCTTGCTGACTATTCCCATGCTGTCCTTGTAAAACAGTTCGGACGGCACATTTAATTTCCTGGCAAATTTGCGAATATCCGCTTTTGAATCTTCCTCAAGCGGATCAACAAAAAGCAATGATACATCCGGAAATTCTTTTGACATGAAAGCGTGCAATTCCGGAATTTCACGGTAACAGGGAATGCAAGTTGTGAAAAAAAAGCTCATCACAAACGGGCTGCCTTTTTGATTTCTGGTGTCAAAACGCTCGTTGTCCAAATTTTTTATAAAAAATCTCCGTACTTCTTCAGCGTGAACCGGAGTTGCAGTCTGTAAAAACAGTGTGCCTGACAAGGCGATTAAAACCAGCGGCACAAATTTCCCGGATTGAGTTAATGAGCGGAAAAACATCTTAATTTTGTAGTTTTGAGATTGTGTCAATGATGTCTGATTTAGACCATTTTTTTATCAATTTACGCACAGCGCTTTGATATTGTGTGCGCAGCAGTTCGGGTGTTTCGGCCCACTTGCGTACAGGCCGCCGCTGAGTGAGCGTGGTAAGGGAACCGGCTTGTTTCCATTTTCCGTTACGGTAGCGATAGACTTTAATTTTAAGCTGCACATCAACCATTCCTCCCCAGATGAGCGAATCTCTCTTTTCTCTTTGGGCCATTATCTGAAAAGAAATTGCTCCCGGAACTTTTGCTGAATCAAATGCTTGCGCCAGGTTTACCGGAGGCTGAAGTATCTTTCTGCTTCCGGCCGGTTTGAGCAAATCCATTTCCAGTAAAATTTGATCAAGCGCTTCCCAGACAACGCCTCTTGCATCATCCAAAACAGATTCATCCGGATTGTCACGCGAGGATTCATAAAAAACCGCAATCGTGAGTTCCGCATCACAATGTTGAGGAATTTTATCACTGTGGCGTTTGCATATTTCAGGCTTGGATTCCGGAAGGGACTGGAGAATGGCTTGAAGGATTCCGGACTCAATTTGACTGGGGCTTCCTCCAGCGAGTTGGAGTGAGGAATTTATTCTGCGTTCTGCACGCTCCGATGTGATTTGAAGTGAGTGTTGATTTTGCGAAGCAGTTAGTGTTACTTCATAAACGCAGGCACTTTTCAGAATTTTTCCGGAAAGACCTTCCGCCGGAATGGATTCGAGGGGACTGACAAAGGCATTGAAAAGGGGTTTGGCTATTTGCTCCAACAACCTTGAAATCCTGCCGGTGTCTCCAACGACAAAGAGATAGCAAGCCTTGTCAGTTTAAGCAAATACGCTTGACGCGGCAATTGAACAAAGAAACAGCAGGCTGAGCAGGAAATGTGTGATTCTCAATTGGAACATTTGTTGATCCAAAAAAAAGCAGTGACTGCAGCAGTATATTTCCCCCTTCTAAATTCGTATTCTCTACAAATTTCAGCATTTTGTCAAGACAGAGTATTTCACAAGGAATTACCTTTTTTGCAGAAAATCTGCTGAAAAAAGCGGTGAAAAATGTCAGCGGTCATGTGGACTCCAATTCTCAAAATGCGGCGCAGGTCATGAAAATCATTTTGGAAACAAATGTTTTGCTCTTCTGAAATTTCTTGCCACTTTTGTTGCGGAAAGGTTTTAGAAAAGCCCCACGAAAATGTTTTTATATTCGCTGAAATCAACATCGAAGCAGTAGTGCATAGTTTGAAATCTCTCGCGGAAGCGTGCCACTTCATCTTTGACATTTCTACCGCGGACACCTTCGGTGAACATTGCGGCGAATTCCCTGAAATCATCTTCCTTCATACCGAAACGAGTCATTTCGGCAACACCCATTCGTAATCCGGAACTTGAGGTGAAGCTCTCGTCTGAGGGAACTGCCTGATAGTTGACGATGATGTTGCTCTCCTCCAATTCCTGCGCGACCGCACAGCCCTGCGCATATCCTACAACCACAACGACTTGATGAGTTTCAGTATAACCAACTTCCGGATCGCCCTGAACCTCAAGTCCTTCGTCCACCAGTGCCTGAGCAAAAGCCTTGGCATTAGCCACAACTTGTGGTTGGTAGCTATCTTTAAACGCG
>DTUH01000090.1 GCA_012964265.1 Candidatus Lambdaproteobacteria bacterium | reverse complement strand
ACTTTGTTAACTGCATGCGCTCCACCGACAGCAATCCCACCTGAAGCTCCAAAACAATTTGTTCTCATTTCGAGCAAGCCCGAACCTGCACCGGAATGGGTCACTACCGGAAGTCAGGAAAACACCGATAGCCTACTATATTTCGTCGGAATTTCCGGAGAGTTGCATAAAGAGGAAAGAGACGCACTCAAACAGGCTCGCAGTGATGCAAGCAATAAATTTGTTGAATATTGCGGTGTCGAGGCCAAAGTTTTTTCCAAATTCATTGAAACCGTTTCCGGTCTTTCTTCGCAGTTGCAGGACACAACTATTGCAGGAACATCAGGATCGACGCAAAAAGCAGAAGCGTATTTCAGCCGCCTGAAACTCGCTGAGCGTTACATCGAAAAATTCGAACGTAGCCCTGGAGAATATGCCTACAAGATCAAAGTGTTGGTAAACGTTCCGAGAGAGGAATACGATAAGGTGCAGGAGTGGAAACAGAAGCGTACCGCTGAGAAACAGAAGCGAGCCGCTGAACGTATGCTGAACACCATCAACGCCATTGAAGGCTTACTCAACAGCGGACGCTCCCTGGCTCAAGAGGGTAATGTTCTGGGCGCGCTGAACCATTTCCACCAGGCGAAAACGATTGCCTCAGAAAGCAATTTGGCTGCAGCCACGCTGCACCTGACAAAAATCGAACGGGAAGAAAAATCGCTCACAGGGCATTTGCAATTGCAAATTCAGGAAAATGAGCAACAAACTATCGAAGTCAATCAGATACCCAAACCGATGGTCGCCAGGCTGATTTGGCGTGATGCATCCTCGACTCAAAAACCGGTCAGTGATTTTCCGCTTGAGGTGGAGTGGAGTATTTACGGGATGAAAAGCTCGGTTAAAAAAAGCACGGACATCGAAGGAAGGTTGACTCTGAACTTGCCGCAGCCTTCCGGAGAAGGAGTGATAGTAGCCCGTGTTGCTCCGGATACAACTCGGCTGGAAGGTCAGATTTCCACTTCCGTTTTGCGGGATTTGGAGATCAAGGAAATTAATTTCCGGATTGAGGTCCGGCGTACTTTTTGGCAAAAAGCGCTGGGCTTACTCGGAATAGGTTCCGGAGCAAATGCAGGAACTTCCGGAAACAATGTTGTAAAACCGATGGTTCTGGACTTTGCATTTATGCTGGGGACCGCGGATGCTTCGGTCAATTATAGCGAGGGTGACGAAGTGTCGCTTTATTCAGAATGCGCTGCCCGCTGTTATGTGCGGCTTTATCATTTGGGGCCGGATAAAATAATTACCGTACTCTCTGACACCAATAAAAAACAATTGAAAAACAAGCGCAGTGTTTTGTTTCGCGGAACCATTTCTTCCACGGGAAAACACATTTTTCTTGGGACTGCCTCCACCGGCAAATTTGCCAATCGCTTTAAAGCAGGCAAAGAAATTTCTGAAGAAGATTTCATGGCACAAATTAAAACATTCAGGCTCTCCGGCAGCAGAAAAACGGTGCATCATTTTGCCTTGACCGTAACGGAGTAATATAGTAATTTCAAGCTTACCGTCTTGTATGCGAACAGGACGGTTTATGCCACTTTTCTTTTATAGTGGCTGCGGAAGGCGGGTCTGTCAGGACTTGCTATTTTTCTAATCTGAGACAAAAGAGGAACTATGTTTAACAATAAAACTAAATATATCATTGGCGTGCTTGGGGTGAGTTCAATTCTGCTTGTTGGATGCGCTAAAGAAACAACTATGGCCCCCGCCGCTGTAGAAGCAGCTTCTCCTTCCATGCCGGAGCGACCAGATTGGGTATATAATGAACCCTCTGAAGAAGATGGAACACTTTCATTTGTGGGAATGTCCAATGTTCATGCATCAGAGCAAAACGCCCGCAAAGACGCTCGCCGAGACGCAATTAACAATGTTGTACAATACTTAGGTACCATGGCCAAAACCAAATTTGAGCAGGTCACTCAGTCTTATGGCTTATCAAGTCAAATCGTGGATCCGACCACGGCTGCCCAGCAATTTGAAAAGCAAATGTCTGCCAATCTTGCACGTGAAATGAAAACCAAAACATGGCATCCGGAACGTGAGAAAAAAAGCGGGGTTTGGGGCTACAAATATTTTGTTTTAGCGCAAATACCGAAATCCTCAATTGATAATTCATTCCGCAAATCATTGGATCAGAACATCAAAAAGCAGCAGGAAGAAGCAGAAAAGGCAGCCACACAGAAAGCCAAAGAACAATCTGAAAATGCGATTGATATGTTCCGCAAAATGAAAAAGGAAGGCTTGATGGAATAAGCACCGTACAGAGCCTTTTTATGAAAGAAAAGGTGCGCGGATAAAAGTTTTGTCAAAATATTTATATGCCAATATCTGCGTTAACAATATTTAGCCTGAATCCTGAGGATGAAAAAGACACTATTCTTTTTGTTTTCCTTAATGCTCTGCTGGGATACTGGTTTTGCGGCAGAGAGGGCGATCAAGCGTCAAACGCTCTCCAGTCCTGCTCCTGTGGAAACACCGTATTTGTCCGGAAAATATCGGGCATTGGTGATCGGCAATAACAATTATGACGATCCGGAGAAACTCTGGCCTTCCCTGAAAACGGCAGTGGCCGATGCCGAAGCGGTGGCGAATATTTTAAAAACGGACTACGGTTTTGCGGAAATCACTTTGCTCAAAAATGCCAAACAGCGCGAAATCGTGCGTGCCTTCAATCAACTGGCAAAAACGGCACAGGACAGCGACAGCGTCTTGATTTATTACGCCGGACACGGCTACCTCAACGAAGAAACCAAAGAAGGATTCTGGATTCCAGTGGATGCCGAAGGTCGCGACGACAGTACCTTTGTACCGAACTCCACCATCAAAACCAAACTAAGCGTGATCGCCGACAAAGCACGGCATGTTCTGCTCGTTTCGGATTCGTGTTTCAGCGGTGCACTGTTGCGTGAGGGCAATCGTGGCATCAGTCTCGATCAAAAAAACGAGCGCTATTACCAAAAAGTCGCCAAAAAGAAAAGTGTGCAAATTCTGGCTGCCGGAGGTTTGGAATTTGTTGATGACAATTACAAAGGCGCCGGACACTCACCCTTCACCTATTACCTGCTGCAAAGTCTCAAAGATAACAACGCTCGTTTTTTTGAAGCCACCGATCTTTCCCAGGAAACCTCCCGCAATGTTTCTGTCAACACCGTGCAAACTCCTGAAAGCGGAGTACTGCAGGGTGCAGGTCACGCAGGAGGTGAGTTCTTTTTTCTCCGCAAAAATACTTCGGAAGCCCTCAGCA
>DTUH01000089.1 GCA_012964265.1 Candidatus Lambdaproteobacteria bacterium | reverse complement strand
CGCGTGTTCGGTGTATGCTTCCAACAGCAGGTTCAGCGTCAGTCCCGCCAGAAAGAAAGGGAACGCCAGCAGCAGGAAAATCAGCAGCAGCCAGCCGCCATGCAGGGGATCCAGCGCCATCAGTGCCGGGTCGAATGGCAGGTAACTGCTGAGCAGGAAAAGAGGGATCAGAAGCAGCGAAAAACAGAGGACGGGCAGTAGAGGATGGATGCTCCGGGAGCAGGCCAGACGAAAGGCTCCTGCAGCGCCGTAGCCCAGCAGCGCCCCGCTGATAATCAGGAAAGCATAATGATGCCACAGTTCAACGGCCAGCAGACGCGAAAGGCTGATTTCGTACATCAGAGCTGCCGATGAAACCAGAAACATGCCTGCTGGAATATGTACTCTCATCTTCTCTGACAAATGTGGATCTGAACATTTCTGAACCCTCCGTTCATCACAGGGTTTCTCTTTGCGGTAGCAATCATGTGAGCGTTGATGTCAAAACCGTGTTTGGCTTAATCTATTTTCAATACCTTTGCCACACGAATCCTTTCTGTCTTGAGTTCAACCAAAGCCGGATTCTTTACGAGCTCGCTGCGCTCATTCAAGACCATTACTTTCATTATTTTCCTGGTTGTACAGTGCAGTCTGCAGTGAGAGGTAACCGGTGAGGATGCCGTCTTCGTAGTTGAAAAGCGTGTCGGTGGAAAGTTTCGGAAAGTCCTGGGGATTGCGGATGTCTTCCGGAGTTGCATCAGGTATGATTTCGCGTGCAACTTTGAGAACTTTGGTCCGTTGATGCTCGACCATTTCCTCAAGCAACTGTATTATTGAAGAGCTGTCATTCGGCATTTCGCTTTATGCATTTTTGTTAATCCTTCATTCCGTCTCTGGTTATCAACCGCAGTTTGGCGCGCAGCTTGAGGATTGTTTTTGTGCGTATTTGCGATACTCGTGATTCTATAACTCCCAGAATTTCTCCTATTTCCTTCAAATTCATTTCTTCCTGATAATACAGAGACAACACCAGCTGTTCCCGCTCGTCAAGTTCGGAAACCGCATTCGCGAGTTTGTTCTTCATCTGCTGCATTGAAAGCAAATCGAACGGATCTTTTTCACCGGGTTTGGCGAGAATTTCCAGTAAACTCACACTGTCTTCCTGGTTTGAATGTACTTTAAATTCTTCAATGGAAATTAATGGAGTGGGGCTGGCCTTGAGAATAAACTCGTGATATTCCTCAAGGCTCATTTCCATCTGATCAGCCATTTCCTGGTCAGTCGGTTCACGTCCAATTTCAAAAGTCTGGCTGCGCCAAGCCTTGCTCCACTCATTGGTGGCGGCACGTACAGAACGCGGCACCCAGTCCATAGAACGCAGCTCATCAAGTATGGCTCCCTTGATACGAAACTCAGCGTATGTTTTAAATTTGACATCCCGGGTTGGATCAAACTTGTCAACTGCATCCAGGAGGCCGATCATTCCGACTTGCTCCAGCTCGTCCTGGTCTATACCGGGAGGAAAGCGGGCAGCCATTCTAGTCACCACTCGTCTAACAAGAGGGGCATACTTAATGAGCTGATCTTCTCTGCTCTGCTGAGTTTTTTCTGTATAGGGATTTTTCCTGGTGGGCATGGTTTCTGCTCATTTCTCAGGTGCCGGAAATATTCAGCAGTAAATCCACCAAACGTTCTCTTGAGGCAACCTCCAGATCCTCTGGAACTTTCTGTCCTAATGTCAAATAGGAGAGCGGTTTTTTGAAACGAATTGCATGGTTGAAGAGAGAACCGTAGGAAGCACTTTCGTCAAGTTTTGTGAAAATAATGCTGTCAATGGGCATGCAGCCAAATTTTCGTGTGACTTCATTCATGTCACTGTCTTTACTTGTTGCACTCAGAACAAGTAAATTGTGAATGCGCCCGCGTTCGTCAAATATTTCACGCATTTCAAACAATAGTTTATCATTGCGCTGAGAGCAGCCGTCGGTGTCAATAATGATTGAATCATAATCTTCATAACTGCTGATGAGACGATTCAGCTCCGCTTTATCTTTAACAACACTGAACGGGACTTTGATCAATTTGGCAAAGGCACGAAGTTGTTCTGCCGAGGTCCGGTGGTTTGTGTCAACAGAAATCAGGGCGACTTTACGTTTGTATTTCCGCATTTGTTCTGAGGCAATCTTGGCAACAGTAGTTGTTTTGCCCACTCCGGTAGGTCCCAGCAGGGCTGCTATTCTCTGCGAAGGGTTAAGACCTTCCAGACCTCTTGTAATTTTTATAATTTTCATCAACATACGTGCCAGGAAAATTTTCACATAAGCGAAATTTTCCTGATCTTCTTCAGTCATATTTCGCTGTGCTTCCATAACCAGACGGCGCGCGAACTTTTCTTCCAAACCACTGAATTTCATTTGCTGATATAGCAGCAACAGGTTTTCAGGAAGATCCGGCTCATTCAGGCTGCCTGTTCGAGAAGCCAAAATGTGCAGCAAGTGGCGCATTTCCCCAAGCTCGTGTTTTAACTCACCAACCAGGTGGTTATCAAAAGCATTAGATTGAGTGCTCAAATCTCCTAAATTCAGGCGAATTCCCTGCAGTTCTTTTTGTATCGGCAGCATCATGCTGCGAGTTTCATCTGTAATCGAAAGTACGTTTTTATTCTGAGGTCTCAGGAATGTTTCAGCCAGGGTTGATTCGGTAGTATCATTACCACCGCTGTATGCTTCAAGTGCTTTTGTAGTTGCAGTTGTGGGCTCACCGCTGTTTTTTTTCTTTTCGCCTGCGGCAGCTGTCACTTCCAACATGGTTTTGCCGAACATTCCAAACGCACCCTTGGCTTCTTTAACCTGACGCGTGGAAACGATCAAGGCATCAGGGCCCAGATCGCGCTTGATGAATTTCAAAGCCTCTTTGATATTATTGACGCGGTAGCGCTTGAGATTCATAAAATTGTTAATTAAAAGATTTTGGTTTTGAGTTTTGATATCATTTTACTCCAAAGCAGAAACTCTACATTTATTTTCCTAACCACTCAACTCCACAACTCCGAGTGCTTCAATACGTACATCCTGCGCCACCTCATTATGCGAGAGTACCACAAGATTTGGAATGAAACGTTCCACAAGTTTTTTAACATGGGGACGTATCAGCGGTGAACAAAGCAAAAGCGGTTGATAATTGTTGATCGTAAATTGTTCTATCATGCCGTCAATTCCATTTATGATCGCCTGTGCCATGTTAGGATTCAAGCCTAGATATGCACCTTGACCCGAATCCTGGATTGCGGAGGCGATTTGATTCTCCAAATCCTGGTTCATTGTAATCAGAGGCAGCATGCCGTCCGGAGTTTGATATTGTCTGGTAATCTGCCGCGAAAGATTCTGCCGGACGTGTTCTGTCAGCAAATCAGGATCTTTGGTAATCGGTGCGACATCCGCCAAAGTCTCAAGTATCGTGTGCATGTCACGGATAGAAACGAGTTCTTTAAGTAAATTCTGCAAGACTTTCTGCACAACACCTAATGATACCAGTGTTGGGATCAATTCTTCAACAACTTTTGGTTCTGACTTGGCATGGGAGTCAATAAGTTTTTGGGTTTCCTGACGTCCGATAAATTCAAATGCATGATTTTTCAGAACTTCTGTCAGATGTGTGGCCAAAACAGTGGGCAGATCAACAACTGTGTATCCGGCAAACTGGGCGCGTTCCTCATCTTCTTCAGCAATCCAGATTGCAGGCAGTCCAAATGCAGGTTCCACTGTGTCAACCCCCGGAATTTCCTCATCCACATCTCCGGTCTTCATGGCAAGGTGGTGTCCCATCATCAATTCATTGCGGGCAATCTCAATGCCTTTGATCGTAATTGAATATTCTCCGGGAGAAAGTTCAAGGTTGTCTTTGATGTGCAGCGGGGGGACGATATATCCGTAATCAAGAGCAATTTGCCGTCGAATAGCCTTGATTCTTTTCAGCAGCTCACCATCCTGTTCCTCATCTACAAGCGGAATCATGCCATAGCCAAGTTCCAGACCAAGGATATCGATTATGAGCAGCGATTCAATATCTTCCGGCTCTTCACTTAATTCTTTCTGCAGACGTGCCTGTTCCTGCTGGTGTTCTTCCGTGGCAACATTCATGTTGGAGCGTTTACTCGATTGTGCCAGCAGGAAAGTTCCAAGCGCCAGCAGTAAAAAAGGAAATACCGGCAGTCCCGGAATTAATGAAAAAGTAACAAGAACCGCCGAAACTACATACAGTGCCTGAACATTACTGAAAATTTGTTTTTGTAAATCAACAGAAATTTTATTTTCACCAGAAGCTTTAGTGACCGCAATACCGGCGGCTATGGAAATTATCAGTGCGGGAATTTGTGAGACAAGTCCATCACCAATGGTTAAAGTCGCATAGGAATCAAAAGCGTCTCCGGCAGACATATCGAACTGGGTGATTCCAACCAGCAGACCCCCTAAAATGTTGATTGAGGTGATGATTAAACCCGCGATTGTGTCACCTCGCACAAACTTGCTGGCACCGTCAAGTGCTCCAAAATAATCTGATTCGCGCTGGATAGTTGAGCGGCGCTGACGGGCCTCGTCTTCATCTATCAGTCCCGCGTTTAAATCTGCGTCAATCGCCATTTGCTTTCCAGGCATGGCATCCAAAGTAAATCGTGCTGCAACTTCCGCGATACGTCCGGTCCCTTTTGTGATGACTACAAAATTGATAATCACCAGAATCAAAAAGATGATGATCCCGACAATCTGATTTCCGCCGACTACAAATTCGCCAAATGAATTTATAATTGATCCTGCTGCACCCGGACCTTTATGACCTTCAAGCAGAATAAGCCGTGTGGAAGCAACGTTAAGAGAAAGCCGGAAAATGGTCGCAATGAGCAATACAGAAGGGAACGAGGAAAACTCGAGAGAACTTTCGGTAAATAACGCAACAAAGAGGATTAGAACTCCTACTGTGATGCTTAATGCGAGGAGCAGATCAAGAACTAGAAGTGGCAGGGGAACCACCATTATCAGCAGCATTGACATCACTCCTACTGCGAGAACGATATCAGACTTTCTGACAATATTATTTAGAGGTATGCTTGCTTCGGCCACCGGTCATCCATTACCAAAGGGTCGTTAAAAAAATCCGCGCCTCAAATCCGAAACGCATGTGTGCCTGTTGCAAATAATGCTCCAAAAGCAAAAATGAAAAATTATTCTATTTTTACTGTGGTGTTCAGTATTGAGAGTGGCAGGACTGCTTAGTATTTATCTCTTCCGGAGGCGGTAAACGAAGGCCAGAATTTCCGCAATTGCTTTATAAAATCGTTCCGGAATGTCGTCACCGATATCTACATTTGCGTATAAATCACGGGCTAATTCGGGTCGTTCAAGAATGGGAACATTATTCTCGCGTGCAACTGTCCGCATACGCAATGCAAGGTGATCTGCTCCTTTAGCCGTAACTTCTGGAGCTGCCATCACGTCACGGTCGTAAAGGACAGCGACGGAGAAGTGGGTGGGGTTGACGATCAGAGCGTCCGCTTTCGGAACTTCCTGCATCATCCGTGCGTTGGACATTTCACGCTGAATCTGACGGATTCTTGCTTTAAGCTGCGGGTCACCTTCAGTTTGTTTTGTCTCATCTTTGACCTCCTGTTTGGTCATCATCATTTGCTGTTCATGATGCCAACGTTGATAAAAATAATCAAAAATCGCAATTGCCATAAGTGCCAGAACAATCTTGCCTGCAACTTCTGCCACTACTGTAAAATTGTAGGTGAGAATGGCCTCCGGAGTTGAAACGGAAAGTCCATTCAATTCTGTGATTTTATCCATGTAAGTTAAATATCCGACAAAACCGACGATGATCAACTTTGCCATACTCTTGAGAAAATCTGCTAGAGACTGTGATGAAAAAAGTCTCTTTAATCCGGTCAGTGGACTTATTTTGTTGAATTTAGGTACAATTGCTTTGAAGGTGATCTGGACGCCAACCTGTATAACGGAAGCAAAAATCGCAACAAAAATAATGACTGCGATAAAAGGCGCGAACGCAGGAAGCATGGTGGAAATAATTTCTCCGGACAAGGTATAAATGCTGTTGATGGTCAACTCATCTGCTGACGACATCTGCCGGAAAATTCTCGTCATGAGTTCCCGGAAAGAATTTAGAATAAAAGGACTTGAAGCCACCAGTGTGAGTACGATTCCTGCCAGCAAAGCCGCAGATGAAAGCTCCTTGCTGAAGGCGACTTGTCCTTCTTCACGCGACTCCCTGCGTTTTTTCTCGGTTGGAGCCTCAGTTTTTTCCTGACCTTGTTGTTCTGCCATAGACTTTCAAGAAAGAGTACTTAAACCATTGAGTATGAAATTCAGCGGATGTGTGTTAAATTTCCAGCCGGCAACCCAATGTTCGTTTTATTAATAATTTGCCCTCAACCCCCTAACAGCCTAAGAGCATCAAATAACTGGGTGTCAAGCATTTCAAACATCTTGTGAACACCCTGTGCGTAAAAGGGCATACCGAAAAACAGAAATAAAAATCCGAGCATTAAGGTCAGTGGAAAACCAACCACAAAAACCTGAATTTGCGGAACCGAGCGTGCCAACAGACCGATAATTGCGTTAGCGAGAAAAAGAGCCACGATCAGAGGTGCACCGATTTGCAAACCGATAACAAAAATACTTGCAGAAAGATCGGTAAGTTTTTCAACTAAAGGCTGGCTGATTTTTGCTCCGCCTGGAGGAATTACTGAAAAACTCCGTACCAGTGCTTGTATGACAATCAAATGTCCGTCCATTGCTAAAAAAATCAGTGTAGCCGTTGTGCTTTCGAATCTTCCTACCAGAGAAACCTGTTCCTGTGATTGCGGATCAAAGACATTGGCCATGCCGAGTCCCATTTGAAAACCAATGACTGTTCCCGCAAATTCGACTGCCGAAAACAAAAAACGGCCTATCATGCCAAGAACCACTCCAATCAGCAGTTCACTGGCGATCAGAAAAACGTAATGATCAGGACGATCAGGAAAAACGGTAATCGAAGGTACGAAAGGATAGAGAATCAGCGCCAGCATGAGACTCAACACAATCTTGATTTGGGGAGGTGTAACTGAACTTCCGAAAATAGGTGCGGTGGCAATAATTCCACTTACACGAATCAATACCAGAATAAAAGCCAGCATCTGGCTGGCGTCATAATTCAGCAGATTGGCCATGCTGCTCCGTAATTAAAAAACTGTAAAATCAGGCACAGTTTATTGTTGTTGACATTGATTCATAAACATTATGCAAAAAGGAGTCGACACCAGTGAGAGCTTCCGGGGTATGTCATGCTGCGGCAGCATCTACGCAATCAACAGATCCGAAATGAGGTTCAGAAATTATTCGTCACTTAAAACTTGACTGAAGTTGTCTGCACGGGAAAAAGCATTTTGCGCAAGTCGGCTGCGTTCTTCATTTGACTGACAATTGATGCACATACGTGTCAGAGGTACAGCAAGCAGACGTTTGATTGAAATGTCTTCACCGCACTCTTCACAGTAGCCAAAGTCATCGGAATCGACGCGCTGAAGGGCATTTTCAATTCCTTTAAGTCTTGACTGCTCACGATCCTGAAGTAACAGGTCTAACTCACGTTCCTGTTCTTCTACAGAAGAATCAATTGCGTCACCAATATCACTGTTTATCTTTTTATTATTGCCTGTTTTTTCCCGGATTTCCGTGAGAAGCGCAGCCTTTTCTTCCAACAAAAGGCGTTTAATTTCTTCCATGACTGCTTGTCTTTCCTGTTTTTTATGTAATGTGTTCTGCCGACTTATTTTATTGTAATGTCAAATTTAAGCAAATTCCATCTGCAAAATCAAATCCAATTACATCTTTTTTTTCGAGATAATGCAAAAGATTTTTTACGGAAATTAAAACCGCTAAAAAATGGCTTTCCGCGTTTCAGTAATTGGTGTCGATTCAGCCGAATTTTCTCAAACACATTCAAGGCTTTAAGCAATTTCAGGAGAGATTTAAAAGCAGGAAATTCCAAAAACAGTTTTAAACCAAAATCGGCATTCACCAATCAGGCCATTGACTCTTTATACTTCTGTCGGGAATATTTCAAATTCCTGATGGTTCCAGGCATATGGGGGTGAATCCTCAAACCTGCTTCAAGGGACTGGACAGCTCCGGACCAGTTTTCCAAAGCCATACGTATTAAACCCTGACCGGAAAGTGCTCCAAAATGCCTCGGTTCCAGTTCAAGGGTGCGTAAAACATCTGTTTCAGATTCCTGGAAACGTCCCATCAAATACAGTACGGTCGCACGTTTATTCCAACCTTCCGCAAATTCAGGTTCCATTTGAATCAACAGAGTGAAATGGTCCAGAGCCTTCTCAAAATTTTGTTGTTGCATGGCTTCAATACCGTTAGTCATTGAATTCTGTACCTTTGGGTTCTGATGCTCCATCCAAATCTTCCAGATCTGGATTTCATACACCAAGGCTTTTTGCAGACTGACAGCGGTCTTCAGATTACTGAAAAGTCCGTCAAGCCTTGAGTCATTCTGATCAGCCTGCAGTTTAGGAACCAGAATCAGGGAAAAAATCAAAATTGAAATCCAGAAGGTGGAATTGAAAAGAAATCGATTCATGCGAATATTCGGATGTGATTGATCATTTCTAGAGCTGCTGAAATATACATTTTTTAACCTAAGGCCGAGTAAAACTTTTGTTATGATCTGTTTTCTAGATATCTTATTATAAGCGAGAGCGTACACTATTATTATTTTTCTGTCAACGTTACTTAAAACCCACGACCAAAACTAAAATGCAGTGAAACTTCTACAAGGTTGGGTAATAAAGAAATACTAAAATGCTTTCAAAATTTTAACGAAGTGTAACAAGTGATAATCCTGCTTTAGCATTGCGCTTGCGCCGACAGAAAATCTTGGCATAATAAAGTCTACTCTGTTTTGAAATACATAACAAAATGAGGAATAGAAAAATATGAGAAGGCTGGAGGAAAATTGTAATATATGTGGGAAGTCGGTGTCACGTTTCCTGGCATACAAAATGGTTTGCCAGCACTGCAAAGAAGTTGTCTGCCGCCAGTGTCTTGTAAATGTAGCAAACGCAAAACCCCATTGGAATATTTGTCGTAAATGTGAAGGAGCATACATCTGATGCTGCGGAAAAAATTTAGCTACATCCGGAGAATTATTTTACACTTTTTCTATTCGACAGTATTTTTACTGCCTGCAATTTCTGTTTCTGCCCAAGAAAGCTATCTAAATGAACTGCTGCCTGGCACAAAAACTTCATTTAAACATTGGGATGAGCAGCGTTCCGAAATTACCGGATACAGTCATTTTCGTTACGAATCTGTAACCAGAGGTGGAAAGCAATTCATTGTAGAAAAAAATGAAAATACTAAACCGGACGGTGAGGTTTTTACACGTAAGACACTCTGGTTTGATGCAAATTCCGGTGTACCTGAATGGTATGAGGAAGAGGATCTGCGCAAGGATTTCCGGATTACAAACACCTATTCCGGACAAATTATGCAGACAAAACTGGAAAAAGCCGGAAAGGTTCTGGAGTTTGAAACAGACTTAAGTCGGGAAAATGCTGTTCCTTTTGAAGTGGTTATTTTCTTTTTGCGAAAAAACCTGCTGCAAATTCTGCAGACAAAAGATTATTCATTCACCCTTTTTCTGCCCTTGTTGGCCATTGAGTTGGAAGAAAAGGGTCTTCCGCGTTCGATGAGCATGATCCGGATGGATATTGAACCACAGGAAGAAATTCGACTCGATACTCCGCTTGGTGCCATGAAGGCACATAAAATATTAGTGTTGCCGAAATCCGGATTTTTACGGGCTATTCTGCCGCGCGAAAAAACTCATTTTGAATTTACAATTGCGGAAGATGCTCCCCACTACCTCCTGCAATTTGTTGCAGGAAAAACCAGACATATTCTTACGCAGCTAAGTCTTGCGGAATAAGCTTGAATGGGGGGATCACCGCCGGACTTTGTTTCTATCAGGATTCAGGGCGGAGAATTTCGAAGATTTAGCGGACGCTTAATCCGTATATTCTGCTTCAAGTGATTTTCCTGCGTCAATCAGGTGCAGCATTTTACGTTTCCAGACAATACCCTCGCTGGCCCAGCGGATGACGACCCTCACAAATTCACGGCCAAAACCGAGTTTACGTCCGATATACAAAAGGTAGTCTATTTCGTTTGCACCAAGGACATTGTCCACAGAAATCACGGTGGTGAGGTCGATGAAAATTTTCACCTCCAGCTCACGTGTTGCTCCGGGAAAACGTCCCAGTTGAGGAAGTTTTTGTTCTTTCACGGCCTGCATCATTTTTACTACTTCTGTTTGTGAGGGCAAAAAAGAGAGTGCACGTTCAAGATATTCTAGTTCTTCAGGAGCAATTGAACCATCTGCTGTAATCGCTTCACAGATAGCGTTCGCAAGCCATAACTTCTGGTCGTCTTCAAGCAGTTGTGGTTGTAAACCGGATGTTAACTGAAATTCCATTTTATTTGCTTAAGCTTGTACCAAAAGTGTGTTGGCAATTATTTGCACCACTTAACTTTTACCTGATTCTTTCCGAAAGTGCAAGAATTTGGATTTATAGCGGCTGAAATTAAGTGTCTTTATTCCAGCTAAGAACTAAAATATTTTGTGAACGGATTCATGATGAATGAAAATAAAAGAATCTACAGTCTTGACAGTAAAGGCTCTTTGATAGACGATCTGTAAGGATTGGTTTATACTGGAACCTGTTGCAAAATGCATTTTCTGACTGTTAATCCTGTTTAAAGCACATGCACAAAAGGAATTTTTTTTCATGCTGAAAAATTTTAAGATCGAGCACATTCATTTTTTCCTGCCGGAAAACGCATGAGTCAAGCCTCAGTTTACGTACTTGACATCAGTGTGCTGCTTCAAAGTCCGGATGCACTTTATGACTTTCCGGAGAAGGAAGTTGTGCTGCCGGTCAGTATTCTTGAAGCACTGGAAATGCTCCAACTGGATTTGGGTGAAAAAGGACGTGCAGCCCAATCAGTCAGCCAAATGTTGGATGATTGCCGACAATATGGAAGTTTGGCAGAAGGTGTTTGTTTGCCAAACGGTGGCAAATTAAGGATAGAGCTTTCTGAACCGGAAGCAGGAACTATTCCGTACAGTCTGAATCTGAAGAGTCTTACGAACCGTGTTCTGGCTGTTGCCTGGATGCTGAATCAAAAAAATAAGGATCTTGTTTTTGTTTCGCAGGACGAAAATTTACGCACGAAGGCCAACACACTCAGTGTTCCAACCATCTCCCATGAAGGACGCAGGAAGGATGACTCAAGCCTGTATTCAGGGATGCGGCGGTACGCAGTAAGCAAACAAAAATTACGGAGATTTAGTCAACAGGATTCTATTGTAGCGGAAGAGGTTTTTTCTGAGCAGGAGGAAAATGTTGAATTTTATCCAAATCAAGGACTTCTGCTGAATAGTCCAGAAGTTCCGGATGAAGATGTTTTAGTAATTTATAATTCCGGAAAGAAGAAATTCGAACCGGTCGCAAAAGAACAGGGGGTTTGGGGAATTAGAACGAGAAACCCGGAGCAGCGTCTGGCGCTTGCATTGTTGATGAATCCAAAGATTTCTGTTGTAACACTCAGCGGAAAAGCAGGTACAGGTAAAACTTTGCTGTCCCTTGCTGTTGGTTTGCAGCAAATGATGGTAGACAACATTTATACACGTATGCTGGTCTCACGTCCAATATTTCCCATGGGACGCGATCTTGGCTTTCTTCCGGGAGACACACAGGAAAAACTTGCTCCATGGATGCAGCCGATTTTTGATAATTTGGAATTGCTGATTAAAAATACTGCTTCAAAAAAATCTGCTAAACGTGACTCTTACCACGAGTTGATGGATCGGGGGATGCTTGTTGTGGAACCGCTGACGTATATCCGCGGACGCTCAATTCCAAATCAGCACATGATTGTGGACGAAGCACAAAATCTGACTCCGCATGAAATGAAAACCATCGTTACGCGTGTAGGAGAAGGTACTAAAATCGTTTTAACAGGTGATCCGAGCCAAATTGATAACACAGATGTAAACCTCTCTTCCAACGGTTTGAGCACTCTGGTTGAACGTTTCAAGGATTCTCCGCTTGCAGGACATGTACGTTTCTCAAGAGTTGAACGCTCAGCGCTGGCTGAGTTGGCGGCAACTGTTTTGTGAGTCATCATGATTCAGATTGCAGGGGTTGTGTATCCGGAACCCTGATTATAGTCACCTGTTCCAATATATAAAATGGTTAATAATGTAAGTAAGCATCCGAAAAAATGTTTACTGAAATCTAAAAACTGAAACTTGAAATCTTAAATGTCTTTAAACTGGAATTTTGAACCACCACCACCTTCTGAGTTTGCTGACCGGGAAATCCGTTTAACCGGTTCGCATTTATCCGGCAAACGTGTTGCTCTGCTGATAACCGGCAGCATAGCGGCTTACCGCATGCCGGATCTGATTCGTGATTTTCGCAGGGAAGGAGCGGAAGTGGTTGTCTATGTGACCGCAGGAGGATTACGTTATGTTGGCAAAGAGGCGCTGGAATGGTGTTCGCAAAATCCGGTAATTGAACGCTTTTCCGCAGATGCAGAACATTTGAGCGACTCCACCCCGTTCGATGTTTTTGTCGTAGCACCCGCCTCTTACAACACTTTGAATAAGGCAGTATATGGAATTGCGGATTCAGTTGTTTCTGCAGCCATCGCTGCCGCTATCGGACGAATGGAACGTCAGGGAATACCAATTCTGTTTGCGCCGACGATGCACGGAGCGATGCATAACAGCATCTTGACACGCTCAATGCAGACTCTGCAGGAAATGGGAATTACCATGATTCCACCACTGCAGACACACGGAAAAAATAATCTTGCTTCACTTGAATTGATTGTAGCTGCAACGATCAGGGCGCTTAGTAAATCCACACTCTGCAGAAAATCTTTGCTGATTACCGGCGGTCCCACTCCCGTTCCCTTGGACAATATACGGCGCATTACGACACGTTTTACAGGCGCTCTTTCCATCCAAATTGCGCGTGAAGCATGGATGAGGGGAGCAGAGGTTGAACTAATTCTCGGCAAGGGGAGTCAATCCGCACCGGGATTTTTAAACACCATAAAAGCGGCAACTTATGCTGATTACAGAAAAATTGTTCATGAATCCTTACAGCAGCAAACTTTTGATTGGGGGATTTTTACTGCGGCAGTTGCGGATTTTCAGCCGGAATCTGTTTATGAAGGGAAATGGTCCAGCAAAGTAGATCAGTTAACTTTGAAATTGCTGCCGACAGCCAAATTGATTGATGAAGTGCGACAGGATTTTCCCGAACTGAAAATGATCACTTTCAAATATGAAGAAAATATTTCTCACAAAGAATTAATTTCAATCGCGCAAAAACGCTTTTCCAAAAAGGGAGGCTCTCAGCTGATTATTGCGAATCGTGGGGAAGAATTTAAGACGGACGGTACACAAGTGGCGTGGCTGCTGGAGCCCGGACAGGAGCCTCAAAAGTTTGTCGGTAAGGAAAGTATTGCCAAGGGTCTCCTTGACCGAGTTGAACTTAATTCATAAAATATTTCTGTAAGATGTCGCTTTCTTTTGCGACTCAAAACATACGGTGTGCTGCATCATTGCTTCAAAACCAAAACTCAACTCAATCCAACTCAACTCAACACCATAGTAAATCCTCATGGTTGACCGCTGGGCGAATACGTTTGTACATCCTACAATGGAAGACATTGCGGCACATGTCCCCCGTAAAATTTCTGCCAACAGCATTACTTTTGCTGGTTTTGCGATTGGACTTTTAGCAGTTCCACTGCTCTGGATTGAACTCTACACCATGGCCCTGGCCTTGATTTTAGTCAACCGCTTTTTCGATGGACTTGACGGAGCGGTTGCCCGGCGAAACGGAATCACCAGTTTTGGCGGATACCTCGACATCACCTGCGATTTCATTTTTTATTCCGCGGTTATATTGGGCTTTGCTTTGGCAGATCCGGAAAAAAATGGTTTGACGGCAAGTTTTTTAATTTTTTCTTTTATCGGCACAGGCTCAAGTTTTCTGGCATTTGCTGTGGCTGCAGAAAAACACGGAATTTCCTCAGAGGCACATGGTCAGAAGGCATTTTATTATTTGGGAGGTTTGGCAGAAGGCACAGAAACGATCTTATTTTATATCATCATTTGTTTGTTTCCGGAGCACTTTCCAACTTTTGCAGTAATTTTCGGAAGCATCTGCTGGCTGACAGTTGTCGGTCGATTTGGTTCAGCTTATTCTTTGTTGCGTTAAAAGTAAATCTCCGGAATCGCCTTTTTGCGGAAGTGATTAAGCACAATGAAACTGTAAAAAGTTGTCATTCACGGTTTTACAAACAATTTCCGGGGAACATTGGCCAGAGTTTCCGCACCGTTTCCAGTAATCACGATACTTTCGGTTGTTTCCAGCCCCCAGTCATCAAACCAGAGTGCGGGCATGAAATGGAAAGTCATGTTGGGTTCCAGCACCGTTTTGTCACCTTTCCGGAAACTGACAGTACGCTCACCCCAATCCGGAGGATAGCTCAAACCGATTGCATAACCGCAGCGGCTTTCTTTTTCATAACCATATTTAGCAATCGTTTTGCGCCAGGCCGCCTCAATATCTTCCGCCAGGTTGCCGGGTTTTGCAGCTTCCAGTCCGGCTTCAATTCCTTCCAGAACAGCATTTTCCACATCAAAATATTTTTGCGGTGGTTTGCCCAAATAAACGGTACGTGAAAGCGGACAATGATAGTGACGGTAGCATCCGGAAATTTCAAAAAAAGTTCCGGAATTGTCTGGAATCGGTTGATCGTCCCAAGTCAAATGGGGTGCTGAAGCATCCGCGCCGGTTGGAGTCATCGGTACAATCGCCGGATAATCGCCACCAAAGCCTTGTTCTCCGGAAGTACCGGTTACTCCGGAAATGGCTGAATGGTAAATTTCGGCCACCAAATCATTTTTACGCATTCCGGGTTCCATCACTTCAAGAATACGCGCGTGCATTTTTTCCACAATCCGCGCCGCTTTGCGCATGTAATTCAGTTCCTGCGGTGATTTCACTGTGCGCTGCCAATTGACTAATCCGGTTGAATCAACAAAATTCGCCTGCGGTAAATTTTTCTGCAACGATTCCAGACAAGCCGCAGAAAAATAATAGTTGTCTTTTTCCACTCCAATTGTTTTTTGTGGCCAGGTTTTTTCTTTGAAAATTCTACTCAAAAAATCCATTGGATGTTTCTCCGGATTCTGCACATAATCGTCCGCATAACCGATGATATTTTCGTGCTGCATGAA
>DTUH01000088.1:9107-15470 GCA_012964265.1 Candidatus Lambdaproteobacteria bacterium | reverse complement strand
AGCACTACCTCGACACGGTAGGGGTCGGCGGTTCAATCCCGCCCGCGCCTACCAGACATTCATCAAAACAGAGAGAAAACTCATAGGAATACGCAGGTCAAGGCCTCCGACAAGAAGTGAAGAAACGACACGGATAAATGATCAAATCCGTGTCAGTGAGGTACGGCTCATCGATGGCGAAGGGGCACAGGTTGGTATCCTGTCAACGGATGCTGCGCTGGAGATGGCGGAAAATTCTAATTTGGATTTAGTAGAAGTATCTCCAAAAGCAAAACCACCTGTGTGCCGGTTGATGGATTATGGAAAATTCAAATATCAACAAAGCAAACGAAGTCACGTAGCTCGGCAAAATCAAAAAGTAGTTCATCTCAAAGAGGTGAAGATGAAGCCGAAAATTGAAGAACATGATTTTCAATTCAAGCTTCGCAATGCCTTGCGCTTTCTTGAAGATGGCGACAAGGTAAAAGTTGGTGTCAGATTTATGGGGCGTCAGATAGCCCATAAAGATTTAGGAGTGGAATTACTGGAAAAATTCCAGGCTGCAATTGGGGAAAGCGGATCAGTGGAACAACCGATTCGCAGCGAGGGCCGCTTGATGCATATGATAATCGCTCCACCTAAAAAAAGAAAATAGGAAATACCATGAAAATGAAAACCCATCGCGGAGCAGCAAAGCGTTTTAAGAAAACTGGCGGCGGCGGATACAAACGGAAACGTGCTTATCTTCGCCACGGCATGCGTAAACGCAACCAGGATGTGAAACGCGGGTTACGCCAGAAAACAATGGTATCAGACGCAGACAGCAAGTCTGTAGATTTGATGCTACCAAACGGATAAACTGAGATTAAATTGTTATGAGAGTCAAAAGAGCGGTACACGCACGTAAGCGTAAAAATTCTCTTTTTAAGGCAGCTAAAGGTTATCGTGGGGGGCGTAGCCGTCTTTTACGTACAGTCAAAGATGCGGTTGACCGTTCAAGAGAGTATAGCTACCGAGATAGAAAAGTCAAAAAACGTGATTTTCGGCGTCTTTGGATAGTGCGCATAAATGCTGCAGTCCGTGAACATGGAATGAACTACAGTCAGTTCATCTACGGTTTAAAAGCTGCGGATATTGTAATGGACCGCAAAACCCTGGCTTATTTAGCCATGGAAGAGCCCGCCTTGTTTGCACTGGTTGCAGAGGAAGCCAAAACTAAATTGGCGGCTTAATTTTTTGAGCGTATCTTTTCAAGGTGTGCTTTAGTCCTTTCTATTTTTCTTTCTTTATTTCAGCTGCAAAGATATTCCAGACGTTTTCGGAAATTGATTTAAGCCATTTTTTCCCTGCTTGCTTTCCTTCTTGAGACAAGTTTTGAATTAGTTTTGTGTATGCTGCTTTACCTTCAGACTGCTGTTTTTTGATATTGTTTGTCAGAGTTTCCGGAACTGGAAGTTCAAAATCAACTGGGGCTGCCAATTTATTTTGAATGTAAGGCCAGCATTCAAGCAAATGTTTTTGTTCAGTAATTTCTTTTTTTGAAACTTTCCTTGAATTTGCGATCAAGCTGTGCGAATTGTCCACGGCATTCATAAAGCGTTTTAATTGTGAGAGACGTTCCTGATAGTTTGTTTCAACCATCCGCAATCCGGATTCATATAGAAATTTTTGCTCCGGAGTTTGGGCAACGAAAGCAATCCTAATTTTCTTATACCAATGAAATAATGCTGTCAACTCCGCAAGAACGTTAACCTGTTTTGTCACAATTCCTAAAGCTCCTAAAAATATTCGCGGATCGTAGTCAATTTTTCCTTTTGGTAAAGAATGTCCAAAATTAAGCCCGGAAGACAATGTGCCGTTGATCCTGACATCCGCAGCAGTCATCGTACCAAAGTCGGCTTGAATCGGTCCCAGAAGGCTGTTATTGCCTCCAATGAAAAGACGTTCCTGATCCAAAAAAACTCCGCGACTGACATCGCCAAATAAAGAGGCGGTTGCTTTATCACCTCTGATACTAAAATTAAAATGAATGGTACCACTGCCAACCTCGCTAAAAAAACCTGGTTCCGGAGCTGTTCCGCCAGCCAGCAGTACATCACAAAAATTAATATTACTCCCCAAAGTTGCCCATGGGAAAAGTACTGTCATTTTTGTGTCGGTATGTTGGGCAGAGGACGCATCTTCCTCATAGAGGCTTCCTTTGCGGATGCGGAATCCGTAACCGGTGGTGAAGTCATTGACCATCGTTTCTTTTCCCAAAAGGACAGCCTGTTCCGCCACTCCGGAACCAAGAATGGATTCAGGTCCCACCACCGTATCTTTCAAAGTGACCGGACCTAAACTTCCGACAACCGCCTTTTCTCCAATCCAGCTATTATCCAAAGTTGCGGGACCGCAAACACCAATGTTTGCACCAGTATGAATTTGTGTTTTGGAACCGTTAATCCGTACAAAAGGATGCAGAGTTGAGCCTGGAGAAATTTTTTCTGGTGAGACTTCCCTGCCAATTTTGACAGAACTCAAATCCGGAATTAAAACTCCGTGCTCCTGAAATTTGCTGAGTTGTTTGGAGTTATAATAAGAGTTTTCTTTTTCATTCATAGTAGAGTTTTTTGTTCAAATAAGCCGCTGATTTCTGTTTTTGATATTCCCAGAAAATAAAGCAATGCGTCAAGATTTGGGAGAGAGAGGCTACTTGCGGCACGTTCCCGCAAATACCGTTTTGCGTTAAATGCGATGCCTAAACTTGCACTGGAAAGCATTTCTAAATCATTGGCGCCATCTCCGACCGCAATTACTTGTTCCGGAAGAAGCTTTTCTTTGTGAGCAACTTCGCGCAGGATAACACCTTTTTGGTGACCATCCAGAATGTCACCCAAGATACGTCCGGTAAGTTCTCCATTTTTCACTTCAAGTGTATTGGCAAATCCGTAATCGAGATTGAAACGCTGTTTGATGTGATCGATAACTCTGGTAAATCCGCCACTCACAATTCCAATTTTATAGCCGAGGGTTTTGAGAATGTAAACCAGACGTTCAACACCTGGGGTGTACGGAATATTCAAAATCAAGCGTTCCAAATCGCTGAGGCGAACACCTTTAAGCAGGGCGACTCGTTGCTGCAGGGCTTCATTAAATTGAATTTTACCATCCATGGCCCGTTGAGTTATTTCGGCAACTTCCGCCTCTTTACCCGCAAAGCGGCTCATATCGTTGATCATTTCACATTGAATGAAGGTCATATCCGCATCCAGAAAAATCAAACGTTTGTTACGCCGAAATAAATCGTCAGCCTGCAAAGCAAGATCAAGTTGATACTCAGATTTCAATTCCAGCAGTTCTTTCATTAATTGTTGTCGCTCAATGGGTTGATCTGCATGAATTTTTATTTCAAAAACATGCAGATCATCTGCGTCCAATGGTCTGACTTCAGTTACACAAAGTTGATTTTTCCGGAGATGTCGGAACAGTTTTGTTAGTAATTCCGGAGGAAGCTGCCTGCTCAACAAGGTTAATATGTAACGATTTTCCGGGGAAGTAATTGAGCTTTCCGGAAGTTGGCAGATCAGCAGTTCAATCTTATAATGCTTTGCCACTTTATCCAAAACTTTTGTCAAAGATTTCTTGTCAGAAGATTCAGCGAGCTCAAAGTGCATCAACAGAAAAAGAGATGACTGAAAGTTCAGAAAATGCATGTTCTGGATGGAAAAAGAAAGGCGCTCCAACTGTGAAGTAAAACGCTCCAAAACATCTTTCTCCGAGGTGGCGCCCTGGATGGTGATCAGAAAATTTTGAGTGGTTTTCATCTTGAATCAGAATCCCCTAAATTCATTTCACAAAGCAGTTGAACGAGATGTTCAAAATCCTGAATATCCGGTTTTGCCTGAACGCTCCAACCAAAATTCTGCACAGCATCAGCAGTGACTTCTCCGAGACAGGCAATTTTTGGTTTTGCTGTCAGGTTATTCCAAAATCCAGCAGGTAAAATTGTCTGAAAGTTTTTTACTGCAGATGGACTTGCGAACAAAATCCAATCTATATTATTTTCCCCTAGTTCAGCCAGTAAAAAAGGATAGTCTTTTTCAGCAGGGACATTACGGTAAACCGGAGTTGAAATAATTTTAGCTCCCTGTTTTTGCAGCGCATGATGCAGGATTTCACGGGGAGATTCTGCCTGAATCAGCCAAAATATTTTTTCATTTAGATTAAATTGACTAAAAGCCGAAATCAGTCCTTCGCTTTGAAATTGTTCTGGAATAAGTCCCGCAATTATCCCATTTTCCGCAAGAGCCGCTGCAGTAGCTTGTCCGACACAGGCAATTTTTAGATTCGAAAAAATTACTACTGGAGACAATTCCAAATGTTCAAGGCGCGAAAAACAGTGGGTGACTCCCTTTCTGCTGGTGAAAACAGCCCAATCAAAATTTGATGCTTGCAGTACAGCTTTGTCAAAAGACTCCCATGATGTCGGCGGTCTAATCTGCGTCATGGGTGTCTTAAGTACTGAAGCACCCTTATACTCCAGCATTCTGGAAAGGGAAGAATCAGGAGTGTCTTGACGAGTAACCAATATACGTAGTCCTGCCAGCGGAAATGTTTCTGATGGCTGGTCGGAGACGAATCTCATTGCAACTCAGGAGCGGTAATAATGGCTTTCAATTATTGTGATTTGCGGTTCACGTTCCGGAAGAGTCGGCGGTAATACTGCCCTGTTCAGGATAACAAAATAGTAAATAAAATAAAATACAGCCCCCAATCCAACTGGCGTGTAAAGCAGGATAATAAACCTGACAAAACCTACCTGAATCCCTACTGTTTCTGAAAAATCCGCACAAACTCCAAGCAACCATTTTCGTTGAAGTGGACGTACCGGAAGTGTTCCTGTCTGTCTTCGATACAATCCGGAAGCCGTCAAAATTGCAAAAAACAAGGAAGGCAAACCAATCGCAAGGAAAATATAATTCATCAAAACGGACTGACTGACATCATCAAAGGCCTTCGACTGCGCGTCGATATGCTTTGCGGAATCCACGAGTCTCTAATTCTTCCGCAGATAAATTGTAATAAACTGACATTTCTTCCAGCAAAGGATAATAATCCATTTTCTCCGGAACATTTTCATGCTGAATGAATTGATACAATTTCAGCAGTAAATGCTCAAAATGTAATTTTGCTTTCTTCTGCGAATGATCTATGTTTTCAGTTGTCATGCAGAAAAATATAACGCGAACCTTTAGCAGAAGTGATCAGCAATAGGATTCCTTTTTCCGGATCCATTTCACTGACAAGTTCCTTAAAAATGCTGAGATTAGCAATCGCATGACGTTCCACTTCCTGGACTATCATGCCCGGAAGCAATCCTGTTTTTTCCGCAGGACTTCCGGGTTTGACTTCAACAATGACGATGCCGCTACCGGTTTCTATACCTAGCTGCTTTGCAGTTTTTTCAGTGAGTTCTTCCACTATCATTCCCAGCATTTCCACCTGTTCAATAGTCGGTACAGGCTGCGGTGCGACCTTAATTTGACCAAGTTTACGGGGACGTTCATCCAGTTTTAGTTGAATAATAACGGATTTACCATCTCGGATCAGTTCAATTTCAATATCTGCAAAAGCGCCGGCATTTGCGATTTCATTACGCAGGTGATTACTATCCCGAATTGATTTTTCGTTGATACGGATCACTACATCACCTTTGCGCATGCCTGCTTTTTTAGCGGGAGTATCCGGCATAACGCCTGTAATAAGGCTTCCTTTCGTGTTGTCCAACTGAAAAGCCTGGGCCAGATCATGACTGACATTCTGAATTCCAACTCCCAGCCAACCTCTTGAAACTGTACCTTTGTCGATCAAATCGCGCATAATCTTGCGTGCCATGTTAATCGGCACAGCAAAGCCGATGCCCTGATAACCGCCGCTTCGTGTAAAAATTGCGCTGTTCACACCAATAATTTCACCACGCAAACTGACCAGCGGCCCTCCGCTGTTGCCAGGATTAATTGCTGCATCAGTTTGAATAAAATTTTCGTATTCGTTGATACCTACATTAGAGCGACCCTTTGCGCTGATGATTCCATATGTCACAGTTTGAATCAGTCCAAATGGATTTCCTACTGCAATCACATCTTCACCAACGAGAATTTCATCAGAATTACCCATTGGCAAAACCGGTAACCCATTCCCTTCAATTTTAACCACCGCAATATCAGTCTCTGGATCCGTGCCAACAAGTTTTGCTTCTTTTTCCGTACCATCATAAAGAATAACCAGGATTCGATCCGCCTCTCCAACGACATGATGGTTCGTAAGAATGTACCCCTTGGAATCGATAATGGAACCGGAACCCATGCCCTGCTGACGGAATTGTCGATTGGGGAAGATGTG
>DTUH01000088.1:0-9097 GCA_012964265.1 Candidatus Lambdaproteobacteria bacterium | reverse complement strand
TACCCACTCGTGGTCACGAGTGTATAGATTGTCATTAGGGGTTTTGACGGTTTTTTTGCTGTTGATTATTTGGAGGCCGAAGTTCAGGAAAAAATCGACGGAAAAACTCATCATTGTAAAGATCCATTGGATTGTTGAGAGCTTGTCCATCAGGGTTACGCATAATTTTTTCGACTTTTATATGGACAACTGCTTTTTGTACATTTTGCACCAGAATCGCACGTGTTTTTGATGCACGTATCATTTGCTCCAAATCATCCGTGTTTTGAGCAGCAGCAGGTGTAGACCAAAAAATAAGGAGGAACAAAACAAGAGTTAGTAGGGGAAATTGCAATTTCATTTTAATTTTTCTGACTGGGAACTATAATTAAAAACGTCATTTAACTGCTTCTATCATATCCTGCTTTATATGTATCTTCCATTGATTTTTTTCCTGAAAACATGGGCTAAAACAAAAGATATGTTTTTTTTGCTGGACTTATATCTTTCTCAGGCTAAATTAGTATAATCTTGTTGGAAAGCATGAAATTGTTCAGGAGTAGCGCGGAGCATTCCTTGGACGTCCCTCATCAATCATTTAAAAGAGGAATTATGAGTAAAACACCTAATGACAATCTATACACTCGTGACCACGAGTGGGTAAAAATTGAAGGCAATAAAGCCGAAGTTGGAATCACTGATCATGCTCAAAAAGCATTGGGTGATATTGTTTTTGTTGAACTGCCGGATCTTGAAGACGAAATCGATGCCGGAGATGAGTTTGGCTCAATTGAATCGGTGAAAACAGTCACTTCGCTATTTATGCCTATGAGTGGACGCATAATCGCAGTCAACACCGAGTTGAAGGACAACCCTGAATTAATCAACGAAGAGTGTTATGACGAAGGCTGGGTAATCCGCCTGGAACTGTCTAATCCAGATGAGTCGGCAGAATTATTATCGTCTGAAGAATATGAAGAATTTTTGTTGGACGAAGAAGCTTAATCTCAGTTCCAACTCAGTTTCAGACAGTTGATGAAAAAAAAACCTAAAAACGTCTTATTCATAACGGCAGATCAATGGCGCGGTGATTCTCTCGGGTGTGTTGGTCACTCTGTGGTTCAGACTCCGCATTTGGATCAACTGGCACGTGAAGGATATTTGTTCCGTAAACACTATGCTCAAACGGTTCCATGTGGACCATCACGCGCCTCTTTATATACCGGGCTTTACGCAATGAACCATCGTTCCGTCAACAACGGAACTCCCTTGAATGCGCGCTTCACAAATATTGCTTTGGAAGCAAGAAAATCCGGTTACGATCCAACGCTGTTCGGTTACACCGACACTTCTGTAGACCCACGAGAATTCCACCAACAAGATCCGTTGCTTACCACTTACGAAGGGCTGACTCCAGGTATGAGCAGTGGAGTGACTTTGACGAATAACCAGCGGCCGTGGATTGCTTATTTGATAGCCAAGGGTTATGATCACTCATTGAATCAGCATACCGTTTATGATCCTGTTCCAAACTATCCTGGAGCAAATAAGCGCGGTGCAACTTTCTCACCCCCGGTATATTCTGATAAGGACAGCAGTGGAGCTTTTTTAACCGATGAACTTCTCAAATGGTTAAGCGTTCGTGAAGACGAAAACTGGTTTGCGCATTTATCTTTTTTACGTCCTCATCCACCATGGATTGCACCGGAACCGTTTAACGCAATGTATGATCCTGAAGAAATATCCAAACCGATTCGCAGAAAGACTTTGGAGCAAGAGAGCAAACAACATATACTCCTGAAAATGCTTCATGCACAAATTCCAACCAAGAAATTTTTTCCTGGCAATCATAACATACTTGCCGCAGAAACAAGTGAACAGGATGTTTTACAGGCCAGAGCCACCTATTACGGGCTGATGACCGAAGTTGATCACAACTTAGGGAGATTATTCAATTATTTAAAAGAATCCGGGCAATATGAATCCACGCTGATTGTTTTTACTAGTGATCACGGAGAACAACTAGGGGATCACTATTTATTTGGTAAAGTAGGCTATTTTGATTCATCCTATGCAATTCCTTTAATTATCCGGGTTCCTGAAAATTCTTTCCCGGCATCCGGAAAAATTACCGGTTCTGACAAACAAATTAATGCATTTACGGAGGCAATTGATGTGATGCCCACCATTCTTGATTGGCTGGAAGCAGAAATCCCGGAAGAATGTGATGGATGTTCCTTAATGCCTTTACTAGGCGGAAATGTTCCAGAAAACTGGCGAACTGAAGTGCATTGGGAATTTGACTTCCGCGAGATCGGATCGTTTCAACCGATGATTGAACAGCAATTCGGTATGTCTCCGGATCAATGCTCACTTACCGTTTTTCGTGATGATCGATACAAATATGTCCACATGACAGCCCTGCCGCCACTTTTTTTTGATTTGAAGGAGGATCCGGAAGAATTTGTGAATCGCGTCGATGATCCGAATTTCAGGAATCTTGTTCTGGAATACACACAAAAAATGCTCTCGTGGTCAATGCTCCATCGGGACCGTACACTTGTTAATATGAATATGAAATCAGGCAAACTCGTTCACTGGAAAGGTCCTCGAATTTTAGGTAAAATGTATGCATGATGCGATTAATAGACGAAGCAAAAATGTCCTGCACATTAAAATCTTTCCCTCAACACACAAAAACTGCTGTATAGTCTTATAGACAAAAAATGTAAAGTAAAAAGCTGTCAAGTATTTTTTTGAAAAAATCCGGACAGAAACTCACCGTGTAATTATATGCCCTGTTCAATAGTACGTGAAGTTATTGATCTTGAAGCAATGCGGCTTCGTGCGCAGCATCCTCAAGCTGGAGCAGTCTTAATTTTTTATGGAGATATCCGTAATCACAGTCAGCAACGTGAAGTTTCGTACTTGGAATATGAAGCCCATGAAAGGATGGCACTGAAACAGATTTCACAGGTTGTCGAAGAAGCTCAGAAAAAATGGAAACTTCACACAGTTGAAGTTATTCACCGCCTCGGCAAGCTTGCTGTGAAAGATTGCTCAATTGCTATTGCTGTTTCAACCTCGCATCGCGGTGATGCTTATAAAGCAAGTCGTTACATCATTGACACCATCAAACATGCGGTTCCAATTTGGAAAAAAGAACATTTTGTTGATGGGCTTTCCAGTTGGAGCAAAGGCTGTGAAGCATCCAGCGTTGTTGCAGAAACGGCTGAAGCTCCCCATATTGTGAAAAAGGGGTTATAGCATGCAGTTAGAAGTTATCCGCCAGGACAAATCAAAACATCCTTTCATGCGTGGAATGCTGGTCCACAAATTGATTCAACGCGGATTATCTTTTGATCAAGCCTACCAAATTTCAAAAGATGCCAAATCTTTTTTTCAGGAACAAGCTGAAGTCAGCACAGAATCTTTAATGAAGTCAGTTGATGAACTGATTGTTGCCCGCTACGGTAAAGAACTTCTAAAGGGACTGGCTAAGGAACTCTTCCCATCAGGCAAACAAATCTGCGTTTTTCGAAGAAACGCAACCGCGCCATTTTCTAAAGGATTATTAACACAATCGATCACTGCTTCAGGCTTAAAACCCGAAGCAGCATTCCAAATAGCGTTTGATTTGGAAGCAAAATTGATGAAAAAGGACATTCTGCGTATCAGTAAAAAGAAATTATTTGAAGAAGTTTTCAGCACCATCAAAAACAAATTTGACCCTCATATTGCAGACTTATATAAATTGGCCAGCCGCATTGATGAGTTGGATCGGCCTGTGATTATCTATCTCGGTGGTGCTTCCGGAACGGGAAAATCGGTTATGTCTACTTTTCTGGCAGGCAGACTGGGTATCAACAAAATTACTGGAACCGACACTATTCGGGAAATTATGCGGCTCGTTTTTAAACGAGATTTGCTCCCTTCCCTGTATAACTCCTCCAGTAAAGCCGGTATTGGGATGCCTAAGACTTTGAAAAAAAATGACCGCTTAATTGGTGGTTTTTGTTTGCAGGCTCAGCAGGTTAGTGTTGGAGTGAAGGCAGTCGTAGATCGTGCCATCAAGGAAAGGACCAGCATGATTATTGAGGGAATCCATTTGCTGCCAATTATGGAACATGCCATCAAAGAAGGGACCAAACGGGCGTATCACATTCCCATTACTCTTTCTCTGTTGAACGAGAAGCACCACAAAGATCGATTTTTAGAAAGAGGCAAAGGCAACGAATTAAGGAAAAAGGAATTCTATTTGCGTAGCTTTGAAAATATCAGAACAATTCATGATTTTTTTAACTTGGAGAGTGAAAAAAACGAGATTGATGTTGTTGACAATGAAGATTTTGACGAAACAACAAATACTCTGATGCAATTAATAATTAATACTCTGCAAGAGCAGGTTAATTCAAATCTTCCATCTAAATACTGACTTTATTTCGTGCAAAGAATTCCTCGACTGCAACTGATTATAGACGGGATGGGGGATCGTCCAATTAAAGAATTGGGCGGCAAAACCCCTCTGCAGGCGGCAAATTTGCCTGTGCTGGACAGATTGGCACTGGAAGGGCAATGCGGGATTGCAAATCCAGTCAAACCCGGAATTGCTGCAACAACAGTTTTGGGAACTTTGGCAATCCTCGGTTATGATCCTCTCAAATATTCTATTGCGCGGGGAGTTATTGAGGCGTATGGGTGCGGCTTTAAAATCAGGCCGGGAGATGTCGCCTTTCGTGGGAATTGGGCAACCCTTGATGATCAGGGAAAGATCGTGGACCGTCGTGCTGGACGCATACGTGAAGGCACAAAAGAATTAGTCTCCTGCCTCAGTGGTTTAAAAATTGAGGACGTCACCGTGGATGTTGGAGTCGGTACTGAACATCGTGTTGCGGTTGTTATCCGTGGTGCGGGACTTAAAGATTGTCTCTCCGGAAGCGATCCGGGAGATCACTTTAGTTCCGGAATTAAACCACGAATCCCAATGTCACTTAACAACAGTGATGAAAAAAGTTCCAGAACCGCCAAATTATTGAATCTGTTTGAACTGGAAGCAAGAAAAATTCTTGCGCAGCATCCAGTAAATCTTGAGCGTGAGAAAAATGGACTTTTAGCCGCAAACACTATTTTGACCAGAGAGCCCGGACAGGTTCATGTTTTTCCAAAAATCAAACGTCCGTCGGGATTTGGTTTATCCGGAGTTTGTATCAGCGGGGATGATACTATTTCCGGAATTGCGCGCGTTACAGGGTTGGATGTTTGTAAAACTCCGGGAATGACTGCAAATCTTGATACAGATTTAAAACATAAATTTATGCTTGCAGGGAAAATGCTGCCAAAGTATGGAGTCGCCGTTTTGCACATAAAAGGTTGTGACATTGCCGCACACAACAAAGAAGCAGTCCAAAAGAAGAATTTTCTGGAAAAAATTGATGCGGAACTTGGCCGTTTTCTAAACAATTGGAACGGGAAATTGCGCATTGCCGTCACTGCCGACCATGCGACTTGGAGTGAAGAAGGTGTACACGTTGATGATCCGGTACCTGTTTTGCTGCATGGACATGGGATTTCAGCAGATTCAGTGAAAGGATTCGATGAATTTCAAACTCCAAAAGGAAAGCTGGGATTGTTCCGGATGTATAAATTGTGGGATAAGTTTTTTGCCTGATTATCACCACAAACAGCATAAACGGCATAAACTGGTTCCTAATCTGAAAAAGATTTTTTAGTGGCTACAAGTTAACGTCATGTAATAAAAGCATTTTCTATAAAGACTTTCATCACGTCTCATAATACTTGTTAAAGAAATTTCATTTTTTGATTATTTATTTCATAGCCATCATCTAAATTACTATTATTCATGAGCGCTATCACCTTCGACCCTGAAAGTTCCTGGCAATCGACTTTTAGTTTTAATCACGTCAAGTGCCTCATAGTCTGCAGGGGCCCGATTCGTCTGGAAACCATGAATGTTTTCGAAGAACTGGGAACAAAATACGGCATGTTGCTTTCTGAAAAAGACAGCATCATTTATCCCCAAACATTGGCTCCGGAACTGCGTGCTCTCAGCAATCGCAGAGAACAAGTGCATCATGTTAAGGATTATATGGGTGCGACAAAAGATGAGTGGGTCGAACGCATCGAGCAGATAATCGATATTTGTCATGCACATGGTTACACGCATTTATTTGCAGGATATGGTTTTATGGCAGAAGATGCTGAATTTGCCGCACGAATTGAGAACGCGGATATCAGTTTCGTTGGCCCGAATTCAAAGGTAATTCAGCAGGCAGGTTCAAAAGATGAAGCCAAGGAACTTGCGCGTTCCCTCAAAGTTTCTGTTACGCCTGGAGAAGATCGAATTGCGGCGATTACTTTATTGAGTAAAGCTGGAGACTCTCCGCATGAATATTTCCGCAAACAAATTAATAAACATAAATTGAATCTTCCTGAAAACTGGGAATCTGCGGAACTTCTTGATCAGTCAATTGCAATTTTACAGGCTTCTTATGTGAAGCAGGTTGATTTGTTTACAATATCAGAATTACAGCAGGAAACTGTCAGGCAGGTTGAAAAATTGTGGCGTGAAAATCCTGGTAAACGCATTCGTTTAAAACATGTCGGCGGCGGTGGCGGAAAAGGACAAAGGGTTGTAATTTCTATTGATGAAGTTTCGGAAGCTGTGATGTCTGTTTTGATAGAATCGAAAGCTACCGGAGTTGGTGACAACAAAAACTTTCTCATTGAACTTAACATTGAGAATACACGCCACAATGAAATTCAGCTTCTGGGCAACGGTGAGTGGTGTATCGAACTTGGAGGACGTGATTGTTCACTGCAAATGCATGAACAAAAATTACTCGAATTTTCCCTCACGGAGGAAATGCTGGCCGCCGCAGCCGTTGAATATGAAGCTGCTGGAAAAACCACACAGGCTGAAGTACTGCGTACTGATGCAAAAATATTAGGCTCAATGTGCAAGCAGGCTGAGGAGTTCGGAAAAGCATTGCATCTTGATTCGGTTTCGACTTTTGAATGTATAGTAGAGCAGGATGTTCATTATTTTATGGAAGTAAATACTCGAATTCAGGTTGAACATCGAGTCACGGAAATGGCATATCAGCTCCGATTTACAAATCCTGAAAATTCGGAAGACTCTTTTCTGGTAGATTCTCTTGTAGCTGCCATGCTGTTAACAAACTGTTTTGGAAAACTGTTGCCGAGACCGGAACGTTTGTCTCGTTTTGTTTCAGGCATCGAAGCCCGACTAAATGCCACAAATCCCGCGTTAAAACCTCATGCCGGTGGAATTGTCCGCGCCTGGTCTGCACCTGGCGAACACGAGGTCCGCGATGATCAAGGCATTGGAATCAGCAATCCGGACACAGGTCTTTTACAGCCCTATAATTTGGCAGGAGCCTACGATTCCAACGTTGCCCTTTCCATCACACATGGAGTTTCGCGTAAGGAAAGTTTTGAAAAGCTTACAGAAATTTTGCGTTGTATGGAGATACGAGGTCATGATTTGCATTTGAACGTGGATTTTCAATACGGCTTGCTGCATTGGTTTCTCGGCAATGACCCCATGCTCAAGCCAAACACCAGTTTTGTTTCTTCGTATCTGGCACTTGCAGGAAAAATGAAACGCATATGCGTCCAGGTAAATCTTGAAGTTGCCTGGAAAATTCAACTTGCACAAGTCCAGAATAAATATGGCAGGGAAGGCCTCACAATTTGTGAGCAAAAAATAACGCTGCTCTTACGGCCTTTGAAAAAATTATTCAGCAGGACTCATATGCTGATGGGCTGGCTCGCATTTCAAAAATCAAAAAACGATGGTAACAAACTCTCTGACATACAAAATCCTGTACATGTATTGAGTGATCTTTATCATTTCCTGCGTCTGGAGCAGCATTCCGGAATTTCACCAAGTGAACAGATTTGGACAAACGATCAAAAAATATTGGATCTTGCGTCAGCTTTTTACAGTGATTTAGCAAACAGTTTTGGAAAACCGGATATGTCTTGGTCAGAGTTGACAAAATTACTGAATTCGAAAAAACCTCCGCTTGATTTTAATTTGGATGAAAATCCTAAATTCTGGAAGCGCATCCTTGCTGCTCACAAAGGACATCAAGTAGCCATGGAATTGTTGCGGCTTCCCGAGATTATCGCAGAAAAGGCAGGTTATTTTGAATTCCGCGGAAATGACACTTTAGATGTGGAAATTCCGGAAGAGTTTCGTAATTCTGAGTTGGCAGAGGAATTAATAGCAGAGCTCGCCCCCCAGCCTCCGGCCAATGGGAATGAAATATTAGCCTGGACAGGTGGCACATTTTATTCCCGTGAAACTCCGGATGCGGATGAATATGTCCAAGAAGGTCAGCACATTGAAGAAGGAGAAGTTCTGGGTTTATTGGAAGTGATGAAAATGTTCAACCAGATTCGTGCGGAATTTCCTGGAACAATCCGTAAAAAATGTGTGGATGCCGGTTCCGGAATTATAGTTTCGCGGGGTCAGACTCTTTTTCAGATTGATCCGGATGTACCACCAGCCACAGAAAGCGCAGAGGAGATTTTTCAAAAGCAGCAGGCGCAAACAACTTCATTCATGCAGGATATTTTTCCTGCAAATTGACGTACTGCATGATTCAATTTGAGGTAGAAGCAAACTGCGGGAATGCTCGAGCAGGAGTTTTGGAAACTCAACACGGCAAAATCCACACACCAATTTTTATGCCCGTCGGCACTCTTGGTACAGTGAAGGGAATGACACCGGAAGAGGTATGTGAAATCGGCGCTGAAATTATTTTGGGAAATACCTATCACCTGTTTTTACGTCCCGGTGACGAGCTGATAAAAAAAATGGGCGGTCTGCACAAGTTTATGAATTGGCACGGGCCTATTTTGACAGATAGCGGCGGATTCCAGGTTTTTTCGCTGGCCAAGCTGCTCAAACTGGATGAAGAAGGAGTAGTGATCCGCAGCCATCTGGATGGTTCAAAAATCAAACTAACCCCCGAAATTTCGATTGAAATTCAGCAAAACCTGGGTTCGACAATCATGATGTGCTTTGATGAATGCTTGGAACTGCCTGCATCCCGTATTGAAGTTGAAC
>DTUH01000087.1 GCA_012964265.1 Candidatus Lambdaproteobacteria bacterium | reverse complement strand
ACGAAAACCGCACTCTTTGTTTGCAGTTCAGGAACTTCAGTTTCGTAATCGGTTCCGGACCGGCTGGATTTTATGCGGCAGGAGAGCTTTTTCGGCAACAATCGTGGGACATTAAAGTTGACATGTTTGAGCGTCTTCCGACTCCGTTTGGATTGGTACGGGGAGGTGTTGCGCCGGATCATCAGAAAATTAAATCTGTGACAAAAATCTACTCCCGTATTGCGGAAAATGAGAATTTCAGATTTTTCGGAAATGTTGAGTTTGGACGTGATATTAAACAGTCGGATCTGCTGGAACATTATGACGCGGTTATTTATACGGTCGGCAGCCCCGCTGACCGCGCGCTTGGGATTCCGGGAGAAGATTTATCCGGAAGTCATTCCGCGACCGAGTTTGTCGCGTGGTATAACGGTCATCCGGATTTTCGTGAGCACAAATTTGATTTGTCAGTCAAGTACGCTTTTGTGATCGGCATGGGCAATGTGGCGCTAGATGTGGCCCGAATTCTGGCAAAGAATCCGGAAGAACTGGCTGAAACGGATATTGCTGATTATGCGCTTAAAGCTTTGCGAAAGAGTCAGCTTGAAGACATCTGGCTTGTAGGACGCCGCGGACCGCTGCAGGCGGCATTTTCTCCGGTTGAATTAAGGGAGTTTCTGGAACTTCCGGAAGCAGATGTTATGATTGAGGAAAATGCGCTCGAACTGGATGCGGAAAGTCAGCATATTCTGGAAACGATTTCCGGAAAAGATACAAAGAAAAACATTGAAATCCTGAAACAAATGTCAGCAATGGCTGCTTCCGGAAAAAAGAGGAAAGTCCATTTTCTGTTCCTTGCCTCGCCTCTTGAAATTTCCGGAGACGGGAAAGTTGAAAAAATCAGGATGGTGCGGAATCAACTGGTTAAAAAGGAAGACGGCAGTTTGCGTCCGCAAGCAACTGATAAAATTGTTGAAGAAGATGCGGGTCTGGTTTTTCGTTCAATCGGTTATCATGGAAAACCGCTTGCAGATTTGCCTTTTGACCAAAAATCCGGAACCATTCCCAATGAGTGCGGACAGGTCAAAGATCCGGAAAACGGAAATTTGCTGCGAAACCGCGAATATGTTGCAGGTTGGATTAAGCGTGGACCAAGCGGTGTGATCGGCACCAACAAACAGGATGCGGTTGAAACCGTGCATCGTATGCTGGAAACTTTCCTGAAAGAAAAAATCGAATCCGGAAAAAATGTCTCGAATCCGGATATAGTTTCGCTGCTCGAAAAACGGAAGGTGGAATTTGTTTCATTTGCAGACTGGAAACTGCTTGATGCTCATGAAATTGAAGCCGGACAAAAACAAGGGCGTCCCAGAGTAAAGCTTACTTCGACAGCAGAAATGCTGGAAATATTCTGTCAAAAGAGATAACAGCGGTTTCAACGGTCTGCGCCTACGGACTCTGCCACGCTTTTGAAACCGTCCTTTTCCAATAAATTTGCCAGTTCAGATTTCACTTTCCGGACGAGTCCGGGACCTTCAAAAATCAAGGCTGTATAAATTTGCACTGCTGACGCACCCGCTCTGATTTTTTCGTATGCATCCGCACCGTTAAAAATTCCTCCTACACCGATGATTGGCACTTCAGTACCCAGTTCCGCATACAAAGTCCGGATGATTTCGGTGCTGCGTTTCCGCAAAGGTTTTCCGCTCAATCCTCCGGATTCGTTTCGGAGTTTACTTTTCAGTTCCGGACGTTCGACGGTGGTGTTGGTGGCAATTACGCCTTGAATTGAATATTCCCGAATGACACGAATAATATTTTCCAATTCGGATTCATCCAGGTCCGGAGCCAGTTTAACCAGCAGGGGTGTGTTCCGGAAATGATTCTGATCCAGTTTATCGCGTCGTGCGCAGACATAATCAAGTAAAACCCGCAGTGCCTCTTTTTCCTGTAAATTTCGTAAATCTTCTGTATTCGGAGAACTGATATTTAGCGTGAAATAATCCGCAAACGGATGGAGCGTGCTGAGTGCTGAAACATAATCTTCCGTTGCATTTTCCAGATCAGTATCTTTGTTTTTTCCAATATTGATGCCGAGCATTCCGGAAGCGATATTTGCCGGAAAATCGCTGGATTGATCAAAATAATCAGCATCTTCTGCTTTGATTTTCAAAGTTCCGGAAACAAGTCTTTCTGCCATTTTCCAGGCACCCTGATTGTTGAAGCCCAGGCGGTTGATCAAAGCATGATCTTTCGGCAGGCGGAAAAGTCGTGGTCGCGGATTACCGGTTTGGGGACGTGGTGTAACGGTGCCAATTTCAACGAAACCAAAACCGAGTGCGAATAACGCGGGATGGATCCGTCCGTCTTTGTCAAATCCCGCCGCAAGTCCAATTGGATTTTCCAGAATTACATCAAAAAGTTTTGTACGCAAAACCGGATTTTCTTCCCGGAATTGCCAGCGCAAAAACTGGAGAAATCCCGGAAACCTGGAAATGATTTCGACAATTGAGAGCATCCGCTCGTGTACGTTTTCAGCGTCTCCCGCAAATAAAAATGGGCGAAGTTGACGGTAAAAATAATTAAATGGGAGTGTCAATTTTCTTCCCACGATTCAGATTCAAAACAGTAAAGTTCAGTATCAGCATCCCTCCAACTTCCTTTCGGCAAATCTGCTTTACGGCACAGCTCATCGAGAAAAATGATGCGGTCCCAGCCATTTGAAACAGCAACATCCGGTAAAAAAAGTCCTCCGGAAGATCCTTTACTGAGCAGCAATCCATGCTTTCCAACCTCTACAGCTTCGGGCGGGATTGAAGTCATTGCTGACAACACATTGATTTCAATACACAAGTTTGGTAACTCATCAAGTGTCACAGTAGAAAAACGGGGATCGTCCACTGCAGAGGATATTGCGGTCTTCGCCACAGCCTTAATTAATGCGTATCGTGCTTTAGTCTGTCCGATACAACCGCGTAAATTTCCGGAATCTTTTTTCCTCAGTGTCACGAAAACCGCACTCTTTGTTTGCAGTTCAGGAACTTCAGTTTCGTAATCGGTTCGTTGTCCATTTATCAGAAAATTTTCCAGCGACTCCCGTGCAACCTCCAAGAGTCTTTTTTTGCTTTCTAAGGAAATTTGCTTAGTCATTTTAGCCTTTGTGTTGTGTCTTGTACGATATTATAAATTCTAACATAAATTTTCGGATTTTAAAAAAAATGTAAAAAAATAAATATTTTGCTTGATGTATTATTTACAGCATATATAATCCGCTGATAATGGCTAATTATTTAATTATGATCTCGTAAAAGGTCAAAAAATTACTCTTGATTGT
>DTUH01000086.1 GCA_012964265.1 Candidatus Lambdaproteobacteria bacterium | reverse complement strand
AGGATATAAGGCAAAAGATACTGGACGACGTACATCAGTATAAAATTTCCAAATCCGTTTTGGACCCGCCATCACATTCAGGTAATACAGGTCATATCCATGCGGCGCTCCGACTGGATGATAGCCACGTGGTACCATTACTACATCCTGATTCTGAACCGCCATTGTTTCGTCCAGACTACCATCATCCGTGTAAACACGCTGGAAAGCAAATCCCTGAGGCGGATTTATTTTGTGGTAATAGGTTTCTTCCAAAAAAGATTCTTCCGGAATATTATCAGAGTCATGTTTGTGCGGAGGATAACTGGACCAATTTCCGTTTGGTGTCATTACCTCAACCACGAGCAAGCTGTCTGCATCAGCCGTTTCCGGAAGAATATTACAGATGTGACGGGTGTTGGTGCCGTGTCCACGTTTTTCATAAGTCATGTTTTCCGGTCTAATCAAACGAGCAGGAAAGCTGCCTTTTCCCGGCGCGGAACACACTGCCAGTTCCAAATCACTTAATGCCTCCACCTCAAATCGATCTTCATTTGGAACATAAACGGCGTAAGGCGGTTTGCCTTCCGCAGCTTTTGCTTCGGAAAAAACGCTCAAGCGTTCGCCCAAATTTTCCCACGATTCATGACTGGTTTTAACGCTTGCCCTGCCGGTGACAAGCACCAGACAAACTTCGCGGTCAGCCGTTTGCTGTTTTAATGATTGTCCGGCTTTGAGCATAAAAACATCAAAACCGACATGTTTCCAGGCCGCGGATTCCGGAGTTATGTTTTGGATGCGCCCCTCAGAATTAGGGGACTGTACGCGGGAAAGTAAAAAGGACATAGCTGTTTAATTAATTTTTAATAAAGTCTTCAGTTATCAGTTATCAGCTTTTAGTTGATTTCTATTTACAAATGACCGCTGACGGCTGAAAACTGAAAGCTGTTTCAAGATTGTCGGGGAATCAGTCGAACGACCAGATCACAACCGACTGCTTCGGCATAACGGCGTAACGTTCCCAAAGATGGGGAATGTTTACTGCTCCCGCCGCCGGATTCCAGCCTCGCAACCGCCGGTGCTTTGGTTCCCATCCGTTCAGCGATTTCCGCTTGTGTGAAACCGGCTTGTTTTCTGGCTTTGAGCATTTCATCAAACAATGCAAATTCGGATTCGAGGGAATCATATTCAGCTTTTACTTTTGGATTGGAAAGTGCCTTCTTTTTGAACTCGTTGTAATCAAGTATTGTTACCATATTTGTTATGATTTGCAAAAAGAAATTCACAAATTCTGCCAAATATCAATCACCTGTTGATAACGCTCTGCAATCATGGAAGAAACTTCGGAATCCGTTTTTAATCCTTCCGCAAACTGCTCCCACGGTTCCCAGAAAATGCTGCGACCGATGGCGAATCCGCAAGTATGCGGGGTTGAACGGGCTACTCTAAACCAGGTCTTGAATTGTTCTATTGGAGCATTTTTTCCAAGTATGATCAGTCCGACATCCGGATCGTATTGATCCAGAATTGCGGTCATTGTTAGCCATTCTTTTTTTGTGTCGAGTGCGGTGATTTTCCACCAGAACGGATAAATTCCTGTTTCATAAACTTCAGCCATAGTTTCACCCAATGACTTACCGGTTTCCGTAAAACCTTCCGGAATAATCAATTCAACCATCAGTTTGCGTTTGAGTGCATTGCAAACCTCATTCAGTTTTCGGAGTTGTGTCAGCTGCGCATCTTTATCTTCCGGATTCATCTGTGGATGAAAACGCCAAAGCACTTTCACAAACCAGGTTGGAGGCCTTTCCAGGAGTTGTTGATAAAGTGAGTCCTCCTTTAGCCAACTAAGTGGAAATGCTCCGGCTTTTTCAATTGGTACACCGATAACGTAATCTGTATCTGCGGAATTTTTTAGTATAGTTTCACCATATTCCGGATCAATTAAAACTGCACAACCATATTCTTCCATTGTTCTGTAAACTTTTTGAAAGCCTTCATAAACCAATTCTTTGAAACGTGAAATGGAGTCCAGTGATAACCCATTTTCACGGCAGCTGTCTTCAAACTGAGTACGGTGATCGTAAGCCAGAATCAGTAATTCCTGCTTTTGCGGCTGGCCCAATTCTGTACGTAAATGGAGTTGTTCCATTTTAGGATGGTGTACCAAATCCGGAACATCGTCAAAGTCGCGGATAAAATATTCTATTTCCGCAAAAGAAGGTGCGGCCGGCGAACATCCATGCCGCGTTACCACCAGCGCACCGCAGGCATTTCCATAAAGCGCGCAGGTTTTCAAACTTTCATTCCGGAGCCATCCGCGTAAAAATCCGCTCATAAACGCATCTCCTGCACCCAAAACATTCAGCACTTCAATCTGAAAGGAACGTGCGGAAATCGGAGTGTCGGAATCCCGTGAATAAACTTCACAGCCATCCGCGCCACGCTTGAGCACGACGGTTGCCGAAGATCCTTTCCGAATGGATGTCAAACAACTCTGCAGCGTTTCTTCTCCATCGTCACCTGATTTTCCGGCGCAAATTTGCACTTCTTCCTCAGTTCCGACAATCAAATCAAGTTCGGAAAGAAAAGGCTGGATCTCCCGCGTGACTTCCTCAGAAGCAACAAAACGGGTTTCACCGTCACCGGCTTCCGCCAAGCCCCATAAAACCGGTCGGTAGTCAATGTCTAAAATAACAGCGCATCCGGAATTTTTGGCGACTTTCACAGCTTGCTTTGTTGCCACACGCATTTCAGGAGTGGACAATCCGGTTCCGGTAATCAGCAAGGCTTTGGCGTTTTTGAAAATTTCAGGGTCGGCGTCATCTGGGTTAATTTGCATGTCTGCGCAATTTTCCCGATAAAAAATCAACGGAAAACGCTCTGGAGGATTGACTCCGAGCAAAACAAGAGCAGTCAAATGTTCCGGAGTATTTCTTAAAAGAGAAGTGTCCACGCCCTCATTTTCCAAAGTCTTCCGCAAATAAACGCCCATGTCATCACTTCCGACACAAGAAAACATTGCGGACTTCAACCCCAAACGAGCAGTCCCAACTGCCGTGTTTCCGGCACATCCTCCGAGATATTTTCGGAAACTTTGCGCATCTTCAAGCGGACTGTGGACTTGTTCTGCATATAAATCAACAGCCACACGCCCCATGCAAATTATATCGATGTTGCGATTTGAACAAAAATGTCGAGTTTCTTCAGTCATTGTTCAGTATTCTGAATAGTGTAACCGTTTCTTTCATTGGTTATTGTTTAGAAACAGTATCAATTATGGTATTGACCAAACCCAAATCTGATTCTGCATTCACATCTTCAATGTACACATTTCCCGGCCAAGAA
>DTUH01000085.1 GCA_012964265.1 Candidatus Lambdaproteobacteria bacterium | reverse complement strand
GTTTGTGTTTATCACTTCACGCCAACTCGAACACTGGCACACAGGCAGCATGACTCGGCGAGCGACAGTCTTGAATGCCATCGAACGGTTTCCGGTGGTCCAAGTTCATCCGGATGACTTGAAAAAGTTGGGAGTTGAGGCCGGAGACGCCGTGACCATTGAATCGCGACGCGGAAAAATATCAACGTATGCCCGCAAGGATCCAGGTGTTCAACAGGGTAATCTTTTCATGGCATTCGGTTATAACGAATCCGCTGCCAATTTGATTACAACCTCTGCGCTTGATCCATTTGGAAAAATTCCGGAAGTGAAATTCTGTGCTGTGCGGATATCTGCTGGAGGAACACCGGAAATAAGAATCGGCTGACAGTTCTTTATTTTGAGCTTCAACTTTTTCCTCTTGTTTTCTGGTCTTCGCTTGACTAGAATTAATGGACTTATTCTTGAGATAATTTCGTTTGCCTACATTGCTCCTGTTCTTTGCTTCTTAAAACTGGATACGGAATCGTTGCATTTCGAGCAGATATAGTTGGTAAAGAATAAAAAGATGTTAAGCAGGAGCCATTGTGAAAAAAGTGCTGAATATTCTCAAAATAAATGAAGTATATGAAATTTGGCATTACTTCTGTATAACCTTCCGGGACGAATAAAATCAATAATGAACTGTTTAATACAGACTAAAGTCGCGCAGATTCCTACCCAACAGTGATTCAAACAAATATCTTGATGGTAAATCCGAGGTATTGCCTTGACTCAGAATGATGAAAAACCAGGAAATTCAATGTTTAATAAAATTGCCAGTTTATTTAGCCAGGATTTAGCTATTGATTTAGGAACGGCGAATACTCTTGTTTACACTAAACAAAGGGGAATAGTGATTCGCGAACCATCCGTGGTTGCCGTACAAAAAGACAGCCGTGGAAGGGTTCAGGTGCTGGCGGTAGGAGAAGAAGCAAAACAAATGCTTGGGCGTACACCCGGTTCGATTACCGCAATCCGCCCCATGAAGGACGGAGTTATTTCTGATTTTGATATAACTCAGGAAATGCTGCGCTACTTCATCCGTCAAACTCAAGGCAAGTTTTCTTTCTTCCGTTTTAAACCACGTATCGTTATAGCAGTACCATCCGGAATTACTCAAGTTGAACGGCGGGCAGTCAAGGAAGCAGCAGAATCTGCTGGAGCACGTGAAGTTTTTTTAATTGAGGAACCGATGGCTGCCGCACTTGGTGCCGGCTTGCCTGTTACAGAAGCAAGTGGCAGCATGATTGTCGATATCGGCGGTGGTACAACTGAAGTTGCTGTGATTTCCCTGGCAGGAATTGTTTACAGTGATTCTGCTCGAGTTGGCGGCGACAAAATGGATGAAAGCATCGCTGAGTACATCAAGCAAAAATATAATCTGCTGATTGGTGAACGCACCGCAGAAGATATTAAGATCAGTATCGGTACTGCTTTTATTAAAGAGGAACCAAGATCCTATGAAGTACGAGGGCGTGACCTGGTAACCGGAATTCCCAAAACACTGGTTCTTGGTGAAGAAGAGGTGCTGGAAGCTCTGAGTGACGTTTGCGCACAAATTGTAAAAACCATCCGAAATGCCCTGGAATCCACACCTCCGGAACTCGCTGCGGACATTGTTGACCGTGGAATTGTATTGGCTGGAGGAGGATCATTACTTTCCGGAATCGATGATTTACTACGTGCTGAAGTCGGATTACCGATTTTTCATGCAGACGATCCCCTCACCAGTGTTGCGACTGGTACCGGAAAAGTCCTTGATGAAATAGATTTACTCGCAACTATCGAATTGGCTTCATAAAATATTATATTTGAAAGTCGGGCCAGGTTTTCGATCCTGCAAGCTTCTTTTTTTAAGCCGTTGTCAGCGAATTCAAACACGCAAAACCCGCACAAACTCCGCCCTCATTAACGTTTTCGGCTTTGGTACGCACCAAATAGCCTACGTCCCGGTTACTCTGCACTACTCCATTTTCCGCAAAACAAATCCCATAGCGTCCAATCTCACTCACACAATTCATAGTTTCTGCTTGGCCGTCAACTACAAGGATTGCTGAATGGGTTTTTGCCTGGATATGTTCCATCAAAATATAAGCATTCTGTTCTTCCTGCTTCATCTTTGCCAATTTTTTTGGAATTTCCCTGCCAAAATAATTATTGCCTCCACCTTCCCGTTGAGGTTTTAAGACATATTTATCCGGATTCATGGAGGCCCATTCTGAGGCGCAAAGCTCACCTTCAGGAGTCTCAATAATTTCATCCAGGCAGTGCATCCCTGCAAACGTTTTTAAGCAAAGTTTCGAAATTTGTGGGGACACAAAAGCAGATAATATTTCCGGCCGAGTCAAAACCTGTTGAATTTTTTTCATCCCGGCAAGTTGCATCGGCAAATCCGGAACCTGAACAGTTGATGATGCTTCTATCATTTGGCGTCCCTTAATTGCTTCCGAAGTGCGAAAATCATCCGGAGTGTAGCCTGCACGGTAATAAGTGACAGCGACTGTTTTGCCATCCAAAACAAGATGGCCTTCACGCAGGCAGCCATTCTCATAAATTTCGGTCAAAGATTTCCGGACAGTCTGAATTTTGTGTTCCTCCCACAAAAGCTGTTCAAGACCAAGTTGATCAAAACGGTTACTCTCTGCAGGTTGAGAAACCATCAACATCACAGCATCTGCAGAACCGTAATCTCGCACTGCTTTAGCGAATGCATCAACGACAGGATTTAGTGGATTGTTTGGGATTATTTGCTCTAATAGTTTTTGCTCATATAAATTCTGGTGCAAGCGGACAAGTTGAGTTATTAAAAACGGGAAACTGGCAGAAACAGTATTAAGTTCAACTTGGCGAAGTGAAGAATCCGGAGAAGTTTCATTCGCTGCAATTCTGTCTTGCCCTCCATTACTAAGTTCATCTTTGGTTATGAAAAAATCATTGCGCTGAATAAGCAATTGTTTGCTCTGGGTAACTTCCTGTTTTCTAAAATCCAGGAGCATTTTTAAAAAAGGATCGGTCTCAGAGATTGGTTTCAAATGATGTTCGAGAAATGCCCAATCCTGAGAGATGCGAATCATCAACTCACTGAAATATGAAGTCAATTCAGTCATTTCCTGCAGGTCTGAAGCAGAAATTGAGTATGGACTCATGGAAAATGGAGCATGTGTGAGTTGACCATCAGGCAAATATTTGAGCATACCGAGCAGTTTTCCGCTCTCAATCGCATTTTCGATCAATTCGTTTTGAACTTGTGTTTGCATCCAATTTTCAGTTATTTTAGATGATCAGAGGCGACGTGGCCGAGTGGTTAGGCAGAGGTCTGCAAAACCTTGTACAGCG
>DTUH01000084.1 GCA_012964265.1 Candidatus Lambdaproteobacteria bacterium | reverse complement strand
TGAATTTTTTCTGATGAATTTTCTACTTCAGCGGATTTTGGCCCGTTTGGTGCAGAATATCTTCTGGAATAAGAGGGTGGAGCGGTTTTCACGGGAAATGTTTCCGCAGTCGCTGAAGCCAACATTGCAAACGATCCGGAAGCCGCTCGAATTGTGTTCCGCTCCGGAATGGAGATGACTCTGGTTGGTCTGGATGTGACCCATGAAGTTTACTGGGAAAAGGAAGATTTACGGGCTTTAGTGAAAATCGGAAATGAACGCTCAGGATTTTTGCTGCAGATAATTGATTTCATTTCCAGTGCATACGAAAGTCTTTCCGGATGGAAACGCTGTGTGCTGCATGATCCTCTGGCTGCGGGAGTCTGCCTCTTTCCGGATTTGGTGAAAACCGAAAAACGTTATGTGGATGTAGAATTGACTGGAGAATTAACCCGCGGAATGACAGTGGTGGACCGGCGCGGCCGCACACCTTTGGGTGAGGAAAATATGCTGGTGGCGCTTGAAGTTGACGCGGAACGCTTCAAAACGCAGCTGATGGAAAGTTTGTTGGATTGGGCACAGGAAGGTTGATATTTTGGTTGCGGTGTAACTCAACTTTCAAGTTGACTTAAAAAAATCTTTGGCCATCCTGGATTTGATCCATGATCCATGATCCGGATCCCCCGGTTAGTTTAAAAACAAGATTTTTAGCAACACTCCTGGATTACCGGTCTGCACTGGGCCCGGAATGACACGGATTCAGGGCTTTTTACTGATTCATCATTCTCATGAACATAGAATAAACTGCTCGTCATCCATCAGTTCCAGTCCGGAACCAACCCAGTCGTCAGGTGAAAATTCCAGCAGAAGATCAATAACCTTTTTGCGGGCATCCAGATCAACGGGTGAATAAGGCAGCCGGAAAACAGGTTTTGTCGCACCGGTCATGCTCAGTACAGTATTAAGAGCATTGGGGCTGGGTACGTGAAAAAGCCAGGACATCAGCGGCTGTAAACGCTCATTGAGTTGTGGATCATCATTATCCATCAGACGCCGCATCATGCCCGGCAATAAATTACTGATCACAGAAATCACACCGTGTGAACCGTAACGGTGACGACCCTCAAAGCACTGGTCATCATTTCCGGACCAGCAGGCAATCCCTTTTGATTCATAGTGCGCCATCCGTTCGTTGCCCGCACATTCTTTTACACCAATTAAATTTGGATGTTTTGCAAGTTCTTCAATTATTTCAGGCTGCAGATCTTGCCCGGTACGTCCGGGGACGTTGTAAATGATGGAGGGGCCTAAATCCAAAACACGCTGGAAATGCTCTTTTAAACCTGCGTCTGATGTTTTGCCGTAATACGGATTTATCTGGAGTGCCGCGTCCATCCCAAAAGAAAATCCGTATTTGGTGCCCTTAAGTGCTTCGCGGGTGTTGTTGCTGCCGGTATTGCCTACAATAATCAGTCGGTTTCCGAATTTATTAACACTGTGCGCAATCAGCATCAGATGCTCTTCCCAGTCCATCAAATGACCTTCGCCGGTGGTGCCGCAGACAATCAGTCCCTGCACGCCATGTTTGATTTGTGTTTCAACCAGACGGTCATAGCTTTCCAGGTCAACTTCACCGTCGGGCTTATAAGGTGTTTTGATTGCGGTCATCAGACTCGCGGCTTTAATTTTTTCCATTTTATTTTGTAGATTTGTTTCCTGCCAAAAAGGGCGGGATTTTTATTTTTTTTGATATTTAATGCGTTGTTTGAAGTAACGCCGATTTTACAGTTAGAAGTTAGAAAGAATTTTACCGCAAAAAGCAGAAACGTTCAAGACAGGCGAACAAATTTTCTTCTAAGGAGCTTTCTTTAAATTTGATTCGTAATAGCGTGTGTAAAGATTTCCACGTTCCGCAAAGCGCACACCATAGACATTGCTCCGCAGTCCCGGACGAAAAAAACTGTTTTCTATCACACCAAGCCACTGGTCTGTCAGGTGTTTTTTCAAAACTATCTGCACGCGGTCGCCCTGCTGAAAACGGGGGTTGATTGCTTTGGGTATCGGACATACTTTTTTATATAGAGATGTATCTCCATAGCAGATCCATGAAGCCCGGATGATAATACCGATTCGCTGTGGACCGCCATTCACCTGAATAAAATCCGATGGAGAAAAAGAAGTGATTAATTTGCGCGAAGTGTTTGCGATGCGGTCAAAAACTTCCAGTTCATAGGCGCGGTATTCGGCAACAACCGCGGTTGAACTCAGCAGAAAAAACAGTATGGTAATTTTCCAGCGCGTTATACAGATCATCGGGTTACTCCTTTAAGACTGGCGCCATCAAAAATTGTGTCCTGATCCAAAACTCCGTTCATGGCAGCGCCATCAAAAATGCTGTTGGAGAAATCCGCTTTTGTCATATTCGCGTTATCGAGGATTGTGTCATTCAGTTCAACTCCGCCGGCCTTTGCACTCATTAATAAAACCTTGTGCAGTACCGAAGAATTTAAACGCGCGTTGTGCAATGTCGCGGAAAAAAGCTTGGCTTTGCTCAGGTCACATTCCTGTAAAGATGCTTCTGTGAAATTGCAAAAATTTAAAACTGCGCCCTGTAGTTGGGATGAATCCAGCCGAGCTCCCCTGAATTCCGAACCCGTGAAGTCCGCAGCGGCTGCTTTAAGCTCAATGGCCCGGCAGGCGCTGAAATCGCAGATCTGAAATTTTGCGCCTGTTAAATTTGACGTGGATAATGTTGAAAAAGAAAAATTGCAGAAATCTCCATTCGCTTCAATCAGGATTACATCTTGAAAATAGGAACCGCTGAAATCAGTACTATGCAGAACTGCCTGACGAAAGTTGACTTCGGTTAGAACGCTGTCGCGTAAATCTGACTTGCTGAAATCACACTCCACAAAAGAAGATTCCTGTACGTAGCATTCCTGCATTTCGCAATCATTGAGCAGACATTTTTCAAAACGTGAAAAGGAAAAATTCGAACGGTTGAAGCTGCTTCCGGTAAATTTGCACTTGTTAAAAATGACGCCTTCAAAATTAAAGTCATCCAGATTGAGTCCGGTCATATCGATTTCCTTAAATGAGAATCGGCGCTTTACCCGACGCTCAACATCTTTTCTGGTAATATCGGCCATCAGTTCGTTTTAAAGTTGATCTTAAATTTTTCAGTCGTGAAAAGTCTGAAATGACACCGTCTTAGGATTTTTGCGAAAGCATCATTTAAAGTTAATAAAGTTGATTACGGTTTCAGTACCTTAGTGCCTCAGTGTCTTTTCCCCTTTGCCTCAGTGCATTTTTGTAACTTTTACTTTTTTTGAACAGCAAAACACTGCTGATTTAAGCCTGAAAAATTAACCCGGCATATTAAAAAAATATTGTTGATATCGTTTCATAAGTTCTTTGCAGGGGCCGGCCTGAATTCCGTTTTCAGCAAAACTATAGGCTTTGTCAGTCGTATTTTCGCGTACATTGAAGCGCGAACGGCGGACGTTAATTGCGGTCCCGGCTGGAATTTTTCCTGTAATGAAAACCACGCCTCCGTTTGTGCTTCTGTTCAAATCATTGATTCCATCATGTGTTTCCCGTTTACGTAGATCAGAAAATGCACTCATTACATTTTTATTGGCCTTTGACTCCAGTTCAGTCAAAGTTTCGATTCTTTCTTCATTCCAGCCGATCTCCTCCATTTCGTCAAGAATTGAGGTAATCTCTTTGAGGTCATCCTGCAGTGAGTGCAGTGATTCCTGAGCGTGTTTTTCAAGCTCATTAAACTGTTTGCGGTTTTTGAGTGAGATTCCAACTTCCAAAATAGTCTGTGGAGCATCGCTTGCGGGTTTTTCTGCAACATCTTTTTTCGTTTCAGCTCCAGGCAGGCCTACATTCGGTAGCCGGATTAGATTTCCGGCCTGAAGCACCCCTCCCGAAACATAACCGCTGGCTGACGTGACCTGAAGTGTTGAACCGCAAAAGATATTTGAATTGATTACGAACTCATCGACCAAAGCATGTTCACCTACACTGACATGAGCATCAGTCATGTTGTTCACGTGCAGGGAACTTCCGCACTGAACGACGGTACCACTTAGACCCTGCGCAACTCGAATTTCACCGATCGAACGCAAGCGTGCTTTGCCAACGGAACCTCCAATGTCAATCCGCACAGCCTCTATGCTGCAGCGATCCGAAACATTTCCGCGGATACTGACAATTCCGTCAAAGCGCACATGACCTGTGGAGGCATCTACTTTTTCTACGACCTTTATTTTTTCCACCGAAATGCTGTCATTATTAAGACAGACAACTCCGGATTTTGTTGCGATGATATGAGTTCCTTCCGGATTATATCTGGTGTTGCGTCCCGGTCGAATACGGTACTGTTTTCCAGGTGCGGAGGTTATCAGTTTTCCGGTTATTGTAAAACCATTCTCGCCTTTGGTAGCCAATTCTACACGCACCAGTTCCTGTCCCTCCTGCACTTTTTGTAAAACCGGTACCTCTTGAAGATTTACATGGGTACCCGAAGCAGGACGCGACTTCTCCGGAAGAAAAAGTAGTTCCGGAAAACCATGTTTTCCAGCTACAGTCGCTCTTCCGCAGGCAACTAAAACAGGTTCGTAATAAATCCTTTCCCCAATAATTTTTTCTATTGTTTTGCTGTTGATTCCCAGCAGAATATTTTTTTCTTTAAGTGCGGCAATGACATGCTGCAGAGTCAAAGGATCTCCTTCTTCCCTGGGAGGAATGATGTTGATGTAGGCCTCGCCCTCATCTTTGCTCAGTTCAATTTGCAGTGTGAAACTGGTGGTCTTAAAATCTGTCAGAAAATCAAATTCACCGGTGGTTCGATTGTAGATTTCCTGCAATTGTTCCGGAATGTAATCGACGCCCTTCAAGTGCAGTTCTGCCTGAATCTCGTCCATGTTGGCAGTTTCCGCACCCACCAGCTGCTGTGGAATCCGTAACAGCACTCTCCCATCTGAAATCGAAATTTTATATAAATCTGCCTTGGGCATGGTTTAAGTAGGACGTCTTTTATCCTGGCTGGCGTCAGGCGGTGACTTTTTGATTTAATTTATAATTTGTTTAATTTCTTCCTGATTCAAGGCTCTGCATTCTCCGGATTGCAAATCACCCAAAGAAATTGGTCCAACCTGGAAGCGTTTAATTTTTTGCACCGGATAACCAAGATTCAGGAGCATTTTTTTAATCTGCCGGTTTGTGCCTTCTTTAAGAAATATTTCCAGCCACGTTTTGTCATTGACTGTATGTAAAATTTTAATCCGCACCGGCTGGTGTTTGCGTTTCTCAATTACCGGACCCTGCCGCAGAGCAGCCAATGTTTCATTTTTTACAAGACCGCGTACCTTGACAAAATAACCCTTCCAAACCTTGTGACTTGGGTGCATCAACTGCTGTGCCAAATCACCATCATTTGTGAGCAGGATTAAGCCTTCCGCGTCATAATCAAGTCGTCCTACCGGAAAAAGCCTGGCAGAAGTCCGCGGGAAAAAGTCGCTGATTTTAGTACGCCCCTCCGGATCGTTGAGTGTCGTGATGCAATTTTTAGGCTTATAAAGTGCGTAGACCTGCGTTTTTTGATGCTGCGAAATTTTCACTCTCCGGCCTTCGACACTCAAATGATCTTTTCCGGGGATCATTTTTTGACCCATTTCTTTGACTATTTCGCCGTTCAGCATCACCGCACCGCTAAGAATTAATTTCTCGGCGGCACGTCTTGAGGCAATTCCTGCCTGTGCAATTACTTTTTGAATCCGGATCTGTTCCCGTGAAGTGGAATTCTGCATCAGCTGAAAATTTCATGCTGAAGCAAAGAGGGTTCCTCCAGGATGCGCTTCAATGCGTTTTCCGCAGCTAATTGACTGGCAATTTTTTTGCTGGCTCCTCTACCCCTTCCGCACTCTTTTTCCTTGACAAAAACCGCCATCGTAAATTCTTTTTCATGATCAGGACCGGTTTCTTCCAGCAGTTCATAAGTTGATGGTATGCCAAATAGTTTCTGTACCTGTTCCTGCAATTCAGACTTATAATCACGTGTAATATAACCTTCTGCGTCCTTTGGTAAATGAGGGAGAAATAAAGTCTGAATTACACGTGTAATTTTTGTAATCCCGTATTTTTCACGGCTGTCGAGATAGATGGCCGCCATGACCGCTTCAAAGGTATCAGCCAGCAAAGAGGTTTTTTGGCGTCCTCCGGTAATTTCTTCACCACGGCCCAGCAGCAAACATGTGCCCAAATCCAAGCTTCGAGCCTGTTTGCTGAGCCCCGTTTCACTGACCAGACTTGCCCGGAATTTGGAGAGGCCGCCTTCGTCCAGTTCCGGAAACTTTTCCATCAGCATTTCACTGATCACAAGGTCCAGAACAGCATCACCAAGAAACTCGATTCTTTCGTTATTACCGTAATTCTCTTCTGTTTCAGCAGGCAGAAAAGATTTATGTGTCAGTGCCTGACGGAGGATTGTCGGTTGCTGAAATTGATAATCCAGACGTTGACAGAGGTCGATCCATTCTTTTTTCATCGTTTCACCTGTTTCTTCGTTTGCACCAGACACGAACTGTATGTGGACTGTATAAGCCAAGACTCAAATAATGCGTCAAACCGTCAAGGGTTGTTTGCTCAATTTCGACTAGTGAAGCACCGCTGGGACAGGCAGTGCGAATTTGTGCGGGGCCGCCTATTTGAGTGTCAGTGAAGGGCATGCTGATGCTGGAAATTTCTCCGTCGTACTTTTCCCGTAACAGATCTGAATCATGGTAATAACGCACTGTATAACAACCGGAAATAGTCAGCAGCAAACCGGTAGCGATCAGAAAACGTGTACTTGCCAAATGAATAAAGTTAAATTTTAAGTTGCTCATTTGCCGATAATTTGATGAGGTGCAGGGCAGTTAACGGTTTACGGCTGATGGTTTAGAGGCAAATAAGCAGGGCGCGGAAACCGGCAACAGTAAACGGAAACATTGACAATTAAACCTATAAATTTAGCCCATCTTTGAGTTCTATGACAAGTTTTATCGATACGCACTGCCACTTGGACAAACTGGAATCAACTCCGGAAGAAGCAGTTATTGAAGCAAAAGATGCGGGAGTTCAGCGTATGCTCACTATTTCAGTTGATGAGTCATCCCTGGATTTTGTCTCAAACGCAGTGCGGCAATTTACTGAAGTTTTTGGTTCAGTCGGATTTCATCCACATGATGCTTCCGCACTCACGGAAGCCCTGGAAGACAGAATTCGTAAGTTGGCGCAGGAAGAGAAAAAACTGGTTGCAATTGGAGAAACAGGACTTGATTATCATTACATGTACAGTCCTGTTGAAGTTCAGCAGCAAGTATTCCGCAAACAGCTCAGGCTTGCGGAAGAGCTTAATCTGCCTGTTGTTATGCACAGCAGGGAAGCAGAAACAGATACACTAAAAATTCTTAAGGATATTCCGGTAAAGTCTCTCGGTGTTGCGCACAGTTTCACGAGTTCGTTTGAAATGGCCCGGACTCTGGTGGAAATGGGATGGTATCTTGGTATTAACGGAATTGTAACTTTCAAGAATGCGGAAGATCTACGTGAAGTAGTGCGCTGGCTTCCTTTGGACAAACTGCTTTTGGAAACAGATTCACCATTTCTGGCTCCCATACCTTTCCGCGGGAAACCCAACAAACCCGCACACATTCCTGCAATTGCAACTTTTATTGCAGAACTGCGAGATATTTCTCTGCAGGAGTTGGCAGAGCAAACTTCAGAAAACGCTCAACGTCTGTTCAACTTTGACGTTTGAATTTTGTGCAATCCAAATATTTTCTGCAGCAAAAACTCCCACCAAAAGACCATATAAAATTCTGTAAAAACAAAGGATTGTAATTATTCATACCGAATAACAAAAATGTTTTTTGGACTTCCCGTTTGGGAGGTTGAGAAACGGAAATATTTTCCTGGTATTTTACGTAGTCATAAACTTGAGTGCGTGATTAGCACAGGTTCAGCAATTAATTCGAGTTAACAACCGGTATTTTCACAGTTATTGCTAATCTAATGCGTGTTGCAAAAATTGACACTTTTTTAAATTGAATTAGAGGCTTGAAGAACCTCACACTCTTGACATCTGGAGAATATTTTTTATGGAACAGGGAACGCTAATTGGGACCATTTTGGCATGGTTTATGTTGTTGTTTGCCATGACTTTTGATTTTGCCACTTTCTCGGTCAAAGCCGGAAACGTAGTTTATTTCTGGGACGTCCCTTCATTAATGATCGTTTTTGGAGGAACTATCGCGTCTACATTTATTTCTCATCCTATGGGAGACGCAAAAGGATTCATGGGTTACATTGGTCAATCTTGGAAGAAGAGTCCGGTTCAGCTGGTGGAAACTCTGACATTGATTGTTGATGTTTCTAAAATTGCACGGAAAAATATTCTGGCAATTGAAGACGCACTGCCCAGCATTGAAAATCTTTTCTTACGTGGAGGTTTAAGACTAGTTGTGGATCGTGCTGACCGTGAAGCAATTGTGGACATGATGGCGCATGAAGTAAAATATACAATGGCCGGCAAGGATAATGAGATTGCGGTGATTGGTACCATGGCTTCTCTTTGTCCGGCTTGGGGGATGCTGGGAACGCTGGTTGGACTTGTTCTGCTCCTCCAGAATCTCGATGATCCTTCCGCGATTGGGCCCGCAATGGCAGTGGCTTTGATCACAACTTTTTATGGTTCTTTATTTGCAAACACGATTTTTTCTCCTGCCAAAAAGAAGCTTGAAGGCTATGCGGGTGAGGAAAAAGTTTTGATGGAAATGATCCGTGACGGCGTGCTTTACATTGAGGGCGGACAGCGTCCGGATTTTATTGAAAACGATTTGATGAACTACTTGCCTCCTGCTCAAAAAACCATGTATGAAGCTTTGAAATTTGAAGTTGGCGGTGCTGCTGCTGCTGAAGGCGGAGGGTGATCTGAACCTGAAAAAGGAGTAAATCATGGGTCAGATGATTGATGAGGAGGATTGTGAAGTATGTATTCCCTTCGAACAGGAATGGATTTTTACTTATGGTGATTTGGTAACGCTCCTGCTTTGCTTCTTCATTTTGCTTTTTTCGATGTGCAAGACCGATGTTGAAAAAAGTAAGAGAATTTCTGATAGTTTTAAAAGCATGCCGCCGGGCAGTCCATTTATTTTCAGTGGACAAAGTTCAAATTTAGATAAAGCGTCCAGAGAGCTTGAACAGTTGGAGGTTCCGGATGATGTTTCTATCAATGCCTCAAATGCCGGTGTTGAAGTTTCTTTCAGCAAAACGGTAGCCTTTGCACAAGGTTCTGTAAAATTAACGGAGAAAGCAAAAGGCACGCTGATCAAAATGCTGCCCATTATCGGGCAGTTGCAGAACAATATTGAAATTTCCGGACACACCGATGAATCAGACTCAAATCAAAAATATCCCTCAAACTGGGAACTTTCAGTTGCACGCGCAAGTGTGATTGCAGCTTTTTTGGAATCAAAACTAATTCCCGCAGAACGTATCCAGGTTGCCGGATATGGCGATTCCCGCCCAAGATTTTTTCCGGACACCGCATACAAGCGTAACCTGAATCGCCGTGTACAAATTGTGCTTATGCCTGAAGATCAAACACGCTAGTTTTGCTTTCGATGACCATTAACTCAAATTATTAATGATTAATTCGCTCGGCCATATCAAGGCTTAATCTGAAGCTTTAACCCCAAAACTTTAAACTTTTTTTTAACGAAGCAGAAAATGGGACAACTCATTGATGAGGATGATTGTGAAGTTTGTGTTCCGTTCGACCAGGAGTGGATTTTTACTTATGGTGATTTGGTAACGCTCCTGCTTTGTTTTTTCATATTGCTTTTTTCGTCATGTAAATATGAGACAATGAAGTTCAAAAGTCTGGCCGCAAGTTTTAAACCGCTTCCGGCAGGCACGCCTTACATGAATGAAGGTAAAGATTCCATTGTTGAGCAAATTGCGCAACAGCTCGAAGAAAGTGAATTAGGAGATGATACGAGTATTAATATTGAGGAAAAAGGCGTTGTTGTTTCATTTAAGGCAAGTGCATATTTTAAAGCAGATTCTGCCAAGTTGAACCCAAAAGCCATCAAGGAAATGACCCGTTTTTCCAAACTTATTTTTCTCCTGCCCAACAAAATTCAAATCGAGGGACATACTGAAAAAACAACATCCGAGAATTGGGATTCAACATGGGAACTGGCAGGTGCGCGAGCCTCTAAAGTGGCCCGTTTCTTTATTGAAAACGGGCTGGATCCCACAAAAATATCTGTCAAGAGCTTCGGTTCAACCCGTCCCCGTTTCCGGGAAGCTTCTCCAACTCAACGCAGCTTGAATAACCGGGTTGAGGTCGTGGTCCTGCCGGAATAAAAAGCACGATCAATTTAGATTTCGCGCGTAAATTATTGATTCCTGAAAATCGTAGCTCCTTCGTTTTTCATCTGGAAGTTCATTTGGACTTATTTCACGGAATCCGCATTGTGTAAAAACATGGGAAGATGCGGTACTTAAAGCAAAGACGAGTTTGCCTCCGCCGGAACGGATTTTTTCGGTTGCTGCCTGAATCAGTTGACTGCCGATTCCTTGATTTCGATAAGATTTATCGACGGCCAAACTGGCAATTTCTACAGTCAAACCTTCCAAAAAATTAATAATTTCGCAACAGCCAACCACGTCTTCATCCACACAAAAAACCAAATAATTTTCTATTTGCTGCTCAATGTAGGCGGCGGAACGTAATACAACTGCTGCATGTTGTACCGGCGTGTTGAGGATTTCCAAAATTGACTGTAAATCGATCAACCTTGCGGGACGAGTATGTTTATATGTACTATTGGTGATCATCACACCTGCACCTTTTGGAGTGAGCAACTCTGCGAGCAAAGCACCTTCCACTCTGCCGTCCAGCAAATGACAACGCTCAACTCCACTTATGCAGGCTTCAGTCAGTGAATTCAATTGTAGGCGTTGGGGTTGAGGCAAATCAGGATTATTTTTCAGCCACTGCAGAACACTGTCTGTTGTCATTTCCAATGGATCCGCTTCACCAAAATGCGGTAATGGTGAGGTGTCCAGCACGATCAGCTTTTTGGCACGTAAACGTGTTGCGACTTCAAAGGCAATCTCGTTTGGATCGAGAATCCACAATCGTCCCTTTTCTCCAAGTGAAAAAGGTGGTAAAATAACGAGCTTTGAATCAGAAATAGCCTGACGGAGGGTTTCCAGTTCAAATCCGCAAACACTTCCGGTGCAGTGTGAATCGAAATTTCCGCTTAGTGCTTTTTTCTCTGCAAACAAAAAATGACCGGAAATGGTTTGAAGTTGTCTGCCGCAACTGCGAAGCCTTGAAAGCAAGTGCCAGTTGACAGAAGAAATGGCCTGTTCGACCAGCGGCAAATGTATCTTTTCAGCAACGAAGATACCATCTTCTGTCTGGTAATCGTGACCTTCAGCGTTAAGGAGTTTTCGGATCTGTGTTTCTGCTCCGTGGACTAAAACTATGTTTATCCCAACTTGCTGCAAAAGCGCCAGATCTTCAATGACTCTGGAATTGTGAATTTCCAGCAAATCCCCGCTGATTTGAATCACGAATGTTTGCTGATGGAACTCTTCCAGATAGGGCAAAGTGGCGCGTAAATTGTGAATAAATCCAGATAATTCCGGATCGAGAGAATTCTGAGGCATGAGTTACCAAGCTGAAAAAGTTGTACCGGAACCGGTTCCTGAAAGTAAAGTAAATGCGGAAATTTTTTCCATCGTGATTCCTGCTTTCAATAGTGCGAAGCTCTTGACACGTTGTCTTGAAGCCTTGGAAAAACAATCTGCGAAAAAATCTGAATTTGAAGTTACGGTTGCAGATGACGGTTCCACAGACGAAACTTTGAAAATGTTGTCTCAGTTTAAAGTCCGGACTGAGCTCAATCTTCAATGGACCACAATTCCGAACTCCGGACCTGGTAATGCGCGCAATGCGGGAGTCATAATGTCTTCCGGATTATGGATCGGCTTCATTGACGCAGACGTCATTCCTCATCCGGACTGGGTTGAAAACGCACTTAAGCTGATTCAGCAAAAACCGGATGCCGGAGCGTTTGAGGGGCGTACCGAAGTCACTCAGCGCAACCGCGCGACACCCTTCACGCATCAAACCGAAAATACTGACGGTGGTCGTTACCCAACCTGTAATTTTATTGTTCGCCGAAGTCTGGCACATTTTCATCCGGCATATTTGATCCCTTTCCGGGAAGACACTGATTTAGCTTTCAGCATTTTAGCCTCAGGATATGCGATCATTTTTGCTCCGGAATTGATAGTCGAGCATCCACCTCTTTCTTCGAGCTATTCTCGACCGCTGATTTTGGCGCGTCGTTACTATTATGATGGATTGCTTGCCCGCAGGTTTCCTTCACGGTATCAACTGGAATTAGACGCGCATCAGATTTTTGGTTTGAAGATTCCGCATTTAAAGAGAAAATTATACGCTATCTTTGCGCTTTCTCAAATTGTTTTTCTGGGTGCGTTGCTGTTCGGTTTTTCGGGAAGTGGTTTATTTCTCTCCATGAGCACGTACTTTGCGGGGTTAGTCATGACAGCGGGAGCGAGTTTGCGCTATGCTAATTTGCGCGATCTTTCGCTGAAAGACTGGCTGGTGTTTGTTTACCAGCTTCACGTACTTCCGTGGGTGATGGGTTATTCACTGTTTCGCGGATGGCGTGATTTTCGCGGAGAACGAGAATTTTCGGTTTAAAACTTTAAAAAGGCTGTGTGATAATTTGACTATTTTCGGCAGGTAATTCAGAATGAAAGTTAAACTTTTGCTGAACTGAGCCGTACTTGATGAAAATACAAGCTATTATATTTGCAGAATAGACGAACGAGAACAATCGGTAATTTCCAGACGTGGCACAAAAAAGACTGCTTAAACACAATCAAAGAAAAGTTGACAACCATTCATTTATTTCAATTCAATATGTTTGTAACCTACAAACTTTCAGATAAATCATTTAATAAACTTCAGAAAAAAGGACTAAGCGAAGCAGCGCTGAATGATCTAACTGAATTAAAAAGCAGGGTTTTTTCGAGTCCTGAAACATTTTTGAACCGTGTCCGCAAACTTCCTCAAGCAGACGAAATTATGAAGAAAGAAGATGATCTCCTGAAAATTGCAAAAGGGTTTTTGCGGCTGGATTATCTGATTCCGAACCGTACAATAAGAGAATGGATCGAGGCTTTGATTTTTGCGGTTATAGTTGCGACAATCGTTCGGACTTATATGTTCGCGCCTTTCCAAATTCCCTCCGGATCGATGCTGCCGACAATTCAGATTGGAGACCATATTTTTGCAAGCATGTATTCCTACGGTTCCCCGGTTCCATTTACCGACATCAAGTTGTTTAAAAAACCTGTTCTCAGGGGCGACATCATTATTTTTCCATACCCGCGCGATCCCTCGATTGACTACATAAAACGCACCGTGGGTTTGCCCGGAGAAACTTTGGAAATTCGGTATGATCAAGTTTTCATCAACGGGGAACTGTTGGATGAGCCTTACGCTTATTTTGAGCCAAAGGAACGGTTGTCACGGGAGGCCATGGGGTTAACGTCATCTTCTCCGGTCAGCAGATTTGGTCCGGTAACGATTCCGGAAGGCAAAATATTTGCGATGGGTGATAACCGTTACAACAGTGCGGACAGCCGCTACTGGGGGTTTGTGGATATAAAAACGATTTCAGGAAAAGGACAGATAATTTACTGGTCGCATGATCCCGGGGAAAGTCTATTTGGTGGTTATCGATTGGGCCGCATTTTTGATTTTTTGAAATAATACATTTTGCAGAGAAGTTTCATTTTAGTGAAAACATGAAGACAGCAGCAAATACAATTTCCCGTAATGCGCAATGCTGGTGCGGAAGTGGGAAAAAATATAAAAAATGCCATCTGCTAAAAGATCAAAAACAGGTGCCGTCTTCAGCAGAAAAATACAGACACAAAGGTCGAAGTATTATTTTAAAAACTGAAGCGCAAATAGACGGAATCCGCAAAAGCTGTCAGTTGACAAAGGCCTTGCTTGATATGGTTGAGGAACGGATATTAGAGGGTGTGACAACCAGCGAAATTGATGAGTGGGTTCATCGAGAAACCCTGGCAAAGGGCGCAACGCCGGCACCACTGAATTATGGACGCGGACAAGGGCGGCAGAGGATACCTTTTCCTAAAAGTATTTGTACTTCGTTGAATGATGTCATTTGTCATGGAATTCCGAACAGCAAGCCGTTGCAGAATGGTGATATTGTGAATGTGGATGTTACCTGCGATTTAAACGGATTTTTTGGTGATGCCAGCAGAATGTTTATCATTGGAGATGTTCCGGATAGAACACGTGAGCTGGTGGAAGTCACACGTGAATGTTTGAACCTTGGAATTGAGCAGGTGTGTCCCGAGAACAAACTGGGTGATATCGGTCACGCCATACAGTCGCATGCGGAAAAACATGGATTTTCAGTTGTGAGGGATTTTGCCGGACATGGAGTTGGCCTTGAGTTTCACGAGGCGCCGCAGGTACTGCATTACGGACAGTCTGGAATTGGCGAAGCATTGCGTGAGAATATGATTTTTACCATTGAACCTATGATCAACATGGGTGGTTTTGAGTGCAAAATCTTAGGTGACGGCTGGACTGCTGTCACATTGGATGGAACGTTATCCGCGCAGTGGGAACATACTATGCTGGTAACTGAAAACGGTGTGGAAGTGTTGACCGCATGAGTGATTTCACCCATATATGAGCAACAATTTTCAAAAGATTATGAACGGCAAAAAAATAAAACGAAATTCTTTTCTTAATTACACAACATAATAATTCCAGCCGCATAGAGTACATGCAAGTATTTTCACTTGTATTTTCGGCTGATTTCCTATAGAATACGAACATAAACTTTCACACCATAAAATTTAACGGAATCACATGGGTACTTGGAGCAAACCACCAAATAAATCGCCTTGGGAAAAAGGGAAACAACCTCCTGATATTGATGAACTTCTCAGTAATCTGCAGGATAAATTTAAGATTGGGTTACCAAAAAAAGGAGGGGTGATATTGATAATAATTATTGCGATTGTCATTTGGTTTGGGACAGGCATTTTCATTGTCGATCCGGAAGAACAGGCAGTAATTAAGCGCTTTGGAGAGGTTACGAATGTAGTAGGTCCCGGACCGCACTATCATTTCCCTTCTCCGATCGAAACCGTTCAGATTGCTCCGGTAACAGAAGTGCGCAGACTTGAGATAGGATTTCGTACTATACAGGTTGGACCTCCCGCAAAATATCGGCGAGTCTTAAAAGAGTCTTTGATGCTCACCGGAGATGAAAACATAATTGATGTACAGTTCATTGTCCAGTATCGCATTTCTGATTTAGAAAATTATCTATATAGTTTGACTAATCCGGATGAAACGGTGAAATCCGCGGCAGAATCCGCAATGCGTGAAGTAATCGGTGATACAACAGTCACCAAAGCACTGACTGTTGGAAAGGGAATAATTGAAGATACTACAGCACGGCTTCTGCAGCAGACAATGAACAGTTACGATGGCGGAATCAAGATTGAGAATGTGAAACTGCAGGATGTTCATCCTCCGGATGCGGTTAAAGAGGCATTTAAAGATGTGGTTAGTGCCCGTGAAGATCGTGAAAAAATGATCAATGATGCGGAAGGTTACAGGAACAATCTTGTGCCAAAGTCCAGAGGAGAAGCAGCGCAGATTATCAACAATGCAAAGGCATATGCTAAAGAAAAGGTTTTGAGTGCAAAATCTTAGGTGACGGCTGGACTGC
>DTUH01000083.1 GCA_012964265.1 Candidatus Lambdaproteobacteria bacterium | reverse complement strand
AGTGGTGTCGCTCATGTTTTAGAACAGCACAGCGAACACCCGGATGCAAAATTAAATCTCGTAGGAATTCTGGAACGTGATACAAACGGGAAATATGTCCGTCCATGGTTCGAAAAAAGACCGGAATTGTTTTATAAAAATCCGGAACAGCTTCTTGAGGATTCAAAAGTTGATGTGATTGTCGAGACCATAGGCGGAAGCGGATTTGCCCGTGATCTGATCACTAAGGCTTTGCAGAACGGCAAACATGTAATTACTGCAAATAAAGACTTGATTGCGGTTCATGGTGCTGAACTAATTGCAGTCGCACGAAAAAACGGAAGACATTTGCTTTTTGAAGCGGCTGTGGCAGGAGCAATTCCGGTTTTACGCTTACTGAAGGATTATTTGCAAGTACAGGATATTCAGGGAATCCGGGCAATTCTGAACGGTACAACGAACTACATTCTGAGTGAAATGGAAAACAACGACCTTTCTTTTGAGAAAGCACTCTCCCGGGCACAGGAATTGGGATTTGCAGAACAGGATCCGACCAACGACATAAAGGGAATTGATGCTCGCTACAAACTCGTAATTCTGACTTATTTAATCACCGGACAGTGGCTTGCCCCGGAGCAAATCACTTTGGAGGGAATCGATCACTTGGAACTTGCTGATTTCGAATATGCGGAAAGAATGGGGCGCAGGATAAAATTGATCGCAAATCTTCGCCTCAGTGACCAGGGAATTCAAGTTTATGTTTTGCCTCTCATGATTGAAAAAGAAGATATCCTCGCAAAAATTGCCGGTTCAACAAATGCGGTTACTCTCTCAGGAAAATATGCAGAAGACATCACCCTCATTGGAAAAGGCGCCGGCAGTCTCCCAACTGCCTCAGCGATTGTTTCTGACTTGAACAAAGTTCAAAATCATCCAGAACCATTTCCTCCGCCTCCAACTTCCAGAAAGTTAGAGCTAGAATCAATGGATGATATTAGTTTTCGTCACACTTTGCGCTTTGAAGTTCGGGACCACCCCGGAATATTTGGTCATTATGGAAAGATATTTGAACGGCTTTCTATTAATATTTATGCTTTGGAGCAATTGCCGCAGTATCACAGAATTGGAAAAGAAGGTGAGGAAACTGTGATTTTCACCCTGACGCTCCAGAACTGTAAAGAAGGTTTGGTTCTCAAAGCTCTTGAGGAAATAAATCAGGCAGATTACATGCTGAAACCCGTCGTCCTCCTCAGAGAAATTGTCTGAAATTGATACAAGGGCAATCGTCAACAGACAATTGACAAAAGACACTCGTCAGTAAAATAATGTTCAAGTTCATCATTACATACCGCCTGCAATTTCTCATCATTGCCACCTTCATCGGCCTGTTTGCGCTGATGTCTCAAACTCACTCCGGGGACGGCACATCTCGTTTTCAGACGGTTGTACAAAGCGTGACCTACCCCATGCAAGTTTCTGTAAACTCAGTTGCATCAACTTTCAAAAATCTATGGAATTCATACATTACACTGATCGATGTAAATGAAGAAAATAAGCTTCTCAAGCTGCAGATTCAGGATATGGAAGAAAAAATGAATCGACACATTGAAAATTCTGTCCAGTTTCTCCGCTTGAGGGATCAACTGCTTTTTGCCAGTAAAAAAACCGAAGAGAAAATATTTGCAGAAATCATTGGTGAATCTGCGGACAATACCCACGATATCCGTTTGATAAACCGCGGCAGCAATCAATTGGTACAGCGCAACTACATTGTTCTCCGCAAAGAGGGATTGGTGGGCCGTATTCAGTCTGTCTCTCCATTTCAGTCTTCAGTACAATTAATTACTGACCACCGTAGCCGTGTTTCCGCCTTGATTCAACGTAACCGGATTCGGGGTTTGATTTATGGAACTCACGGAGGACTGGAAATGCGGCAAATTAATCAGCATGCAAATATTAAAATTGGAGACCGTGTGATTTCCAGCGGTCTCGGTGGACTCTACCCCAAGGGTTTGCTCATTGGCTGGGTTAATGAAATTCGCCACCAAAAACATGAACTTTTCAAAACCGCAATTTTGGACAGTGCTGTTGATTTCAACCAAATTGAAGAGGTTTTTGTGATAGTACCATCTAAATCCGATTCTCACTTGTTTATTGATTGATGCGTTTATTTTTGCTTGCTCTGGGTCTTATGTTGATTGGTGTCTGGTTGATCATAGTATTCAATTACTATTTTCAACTGGGAGGATTGAAAATCAACTGGTTGCTGATGTTCATGCTGGTTTTGACATTCCGTCATTCAAAACTTTTGTTGCCATTTGTCGGCATCCTGGCAGGCCTGATCTGCGATGCACTTTCACATGGCATCATGGGAATTTACGGAATTTCTTTTTTTATTACATTGTTACTCGTCAGTCAGGTGAATAAATTATTTTACGTAAATACTTTGTTTACAGTCAGTATGGGTGTCTTTTCCATGTCAATTTTTGAAGGATGGCTCTCTCTTTCAATTTTGGACATGCTTGAACCAGGCATAAATCAATCTTCTCTCATGCTGACTTCAATTCTTCCACTTGCGGTTCTGCAGGGATTTATGACTCCAATAATTCTTAAAATGGTAATTGGGGGAGAAAATCTTTTCTTAAGGGAAGCCGCGTGAAATTAGATACTCTTGATTTTGAAGAAATGGATCGGATTCGGATACGCCTGATTATTTTGGGTGGAGTCGTAATCCTGATTTTTTCTTTACTTGGATCACGCCTTTGGTATTTGCAAATCATCCAGGGTCAAATATACACAGAATTTTCTCAGGGAAACCGTATTCGTCTTGTTCCGGAACCTGCTTTACGTGGAAATATTTATGACAGGAATGGAGTTTTACTGGCCGAAAACCGCCCTGCATATCAATTGCACCTGATTAGAGAAGACACTCCGGATTTAGAAAAAACTTTGGGAAAAGTTTCACAAGCGCTTAATCTTCCCTATTCTGCATTAAAAGATAAAATTGAGGCCAATCTTAATTTAGCGCAGTTTAAACCGATTATTCTGGAAGAAGACTTGGAATACGAAAAAGCCATGTATCTGGAAACATTTCAGGATGATTTCCCCGGTGTATCAATTGTAGTTCAACCGCGCAGGTTTTATCCATACAATAACCTGGTGGCTCATTTGATTGGTTATGTCGGAATTGTTCAAGAAGACTGGACTGAATTGCCCGAAGAAAAGCGGAGTTCAAGCCAAATTGTGGGGCACTCCGGAATAGAGCTTCTTGAAAACGATCACATGATCGGACTCGATGGCGGAAGGCAGGCCGAAGTTGATCATATGGGCAGGGAGATTCAGGTTTTAGGGAAACCTGTACCCTCGGTGCCTGGAAAAAATATCACTTTGAGCCTGGATGTCCGTCTCCAGAAAGTTGCA
>DTUH01000082.1 GCA_012964265.1 Candidatus Lambdaproteobacteria bacterium | reverse complement strand
CTTTATGTTGTTCTTGTTTTTATAGGTCTTATTCTTAAGAAGATTAAGCTGGATTTTCATACCGAAGCCCCAAAAGTAAGAATGACGCCCATAAGAACATGATCGATTACTTTTTCCATTATGTGTTGTAGGCAATCAAAGAAATAACCGGCTCTGAGTGTCAGACCCATCTTCATATGCCCCGTAGATACCTCTTTGTCGGTCTGACGCATGAAGATAATGTGCAGTTTTTCTTAGTATTGATCTAAGGCCAGGTTTTTTATATGGACTTTCAAATACACCAATAAATCCATTATATTCATAATTATCAAGGAGTTCATTTTCTTCTTCTGATGATAATGGGGATTTATAGTCTGGTACTACTCTGAAAACTGCATCAGTCAAATTTATTAATCAGGTACAAACTGTCAACATGTGTGCCTTATGTCAACAGTAATAATATAGTTTCTTTGGTGAAATGATTGACATTAGTTAATGCAAAAACCTGAACTGAGAGACTGTTCATGTGGCCTTTGTCTTTTACATCAGTGATGCACTATCATATACCGTCAGCAGAATTGCTTTGAACAATAAGGTTGCAATTATATTTTGGCTATATTAACGTTAACAAAATAGTTGTATTAGTCGTCAGACTTGCTTATTTATGGAAAATCAAGTAGTTTCACGTTCAATGAAAATGCTGCCGACTGTTACAATTAAATTTTCGACGTGTCGGTTTTGTAATCGTTTTAAAATTAGTTCTGCGGTTTTGGCACCAATTTCCTGTCCGGAAACACGAACGGTTGTTAAGGCTGGAACAAGGTGACGGGCCATTTCGAAGTCACCGAAACCAGCAATAGCCATTTCTTGCGGAATACGGATTTTTCGCCGTTGGCACTCAAAAATTGCACCGGCAGCCATTGTGTCACTTACACAAATCAGGGCTTCCGGCTTACGGTCACGAGCCAGAAGATTGGAAATAGCCTGAATCCCGTGTTCCATTTGCACAGGTGGATCTCCGAGTCGTTCAACAAAGTCCGGCAATCCGGAATCTTTGACAGCGGAGAGATAACCTTGCAGACGTTGTTCGCCCCGATCGTCAATGGAGCTTGTTATTCCGTAGGCAATTGATTGGTAACCTTTGTCGATTAGATTTTGTGTGATTTGATAACCGCTGTCGTGGTTGGAGTATCCGACGGCCAGGTCAATCGGGGCTGACGGAAGGTCCCAGATTTCGACAACGGGAATTCCTGATCGTTTCAACAACCGTTTTGATGTGGAGGTGTGCATACTTCCTGTTAAAACAATGGCTTCCGGACGGCGCCCCAAAAGCTCAATCAGCAGTGCCTCTTCCTGCTGGATTGAATAATTGGTGCTTCCAAGCAACAACTGATAGCGATGTTCCCTCAGATGAGCGGCAAGTGCACGAATGGTATCGGTTAAGGGAGAGCTGTTGAGGAATGGAACAAGAGCCGCGATAAATCCGCTCTTTTTAGAAGACAACGTTCCGGCGGTCAAATCCGGAACATACTCCAATTCCGCAATGGCTTTTTTAATTTTTTTGAGTGTCAGAGGCGAAACTTTTTCCGGAGTATTCAGTACACGCGAAATTGTCATGAGCGAAACTTCAGCATGTTCCGCGACATCCTTCATTTTAACGGATTCCGGAACCTTTTTATTTGCAGAGGGCATGTAAAATTATTTGTTTACGGTGTTGAAAGATTGTCATTCTACATGTTTTTGAGAGCTTAGGAAACCAATAACTATTTTGTTTACAATGAGGTTAAATGGCTTTGAATAATGTTTTGGAACAACTCCGGCAATTACGTGTTATTCCAGTGGTACGCACCAGCACACCGGAACTGGCTGTCACCGCCATCGAGTGGTTGAGTGAAGCGGGCTTGCGTACTTTTGAAATTACGTTGACGATACCTGACGCGGTTGAGTTGATTGCAAAATACGCCTTGCGCAAAGATATTTTGATTGGCGCCGGAACAGTGACAACTGTTCTGCAAGCTGAGCGTTGTCTTGATTCAGGAGCCAATTATCTAGTATCCCCAAGTGTTGTTCCTGAACTGCCTGAAATTTCTCATCAACAGGAAGTGCCATGCTTTCTGGGAGCATTGACTCCTACAGAACTCCACAATGCAGTCAGAGCCGGTGCGGACGCGGTAAAAATCTATCCCATCAACCATATGGGTGGAGCGTCCTATTTGAAAGCACTTACGTCTGTTTTTCCGGAAGTTGCGCTGATCCCAACCGGAGGAATCAAAACAAATGAAATTTTCCAGTATCTGAATTCCGGAGCGGCATGTGTTGGACTTGGAGGTGAATTGGTTAATGAAACCTTGATCCGTGAAGGACAGCGTGAAAAAATCATTCAACTTGGTAAGGAAGTTTTGCAACAGGTGGCTGCATTTTCATATCCGGAAATCGCATGAAACTGGATGTGCTTTGTATAGGAGAACCTTTGCTGGAATTCAATCAAATTCCGGATGATGTTAAAAACACTTATCGCTCCGGGTTTGGGGGAGACACTTCCAATACAGCTATTGCAATTGCTCGCCAGGGGGCGTCTTCGGGGTTTTTGAGTAAAGTCGGCAATGATTATTTTGGCAGGCAATTACTGGAATTGTGGCAGCGAGAAAACGTTGATTGCTCTCATGTAGCACAACATCCGGAAGCTCCCACAGGAATTTACTTTGTAACGCATGACGCAGGCGGGCATCACTTCTCCTATTACCGAAAAGGCTCAGCGGCTAGTCATTTAACTCCGGAAGATGTGCCTGTGGAATTTTTGGCGCAAACTCGAATTTTGCATTTGTCCGCTATCACTCAGGCAATCAGCACATCGTCTTGTGAAACTGCCTTTGCCGCGATTAATTGTGCACGAAAACGCGGAGTAAGAATTTCGTATGACACAAATTTGCGGATTAAGCTCTGGTCTTTGGAACAAGCCAGAGAAGTGATTCACTGCACAGTACCATTGTGTGATGTGCTATTTCCCAGTTTGGATGATGTCACTGCTTTAACTGGACTCAAGGAACCGGCAGCGATTACTGATTTTTATTTGAATCTCGGAGCGAAATTGGTGGTTTTGAAACAAGGCGCACAAGGTGTTTTGGTTGCCGATGGAAAGCAGAGCAAACACATTCCCGGACACACGGTGCAAACAGTTGACGCGACCGGCGCCGGTGATGCTTTTGATGGAGCGTTCCTCTCTGAATGGTTACGACAGGATGATCCTTTTGCAGCCGCAAAATATGCCAATGCCGCTGCCTCGATTTCCACTACACAATTCGGAGCGGTGGATTCCATTCCGAAACGTGCCGCAGTTGAAGCGTTTTTAGGTCGATGAATTTAACTCTTTTTAACTGAACCATTATGACAATGAAATCTTTACCAATCCAAAACTGGCTTCAGCAA
>DTUH01000081.1 GCA_012964265.1 Candidatus Lambdaproteobacteria bacterium | reverse complement strand
ATAATCCTCTAACTGATGCAAAGTAAATTCCTGTTCACGCAGTTTCCACGCAAATATATCACCAGCTGAAACAACTCCAGACAACTTCCCATCTTGAAGCACAGGAAGATGCCGGATACGATTTTGTGACATTAAATTAGCCGCTTCGCGGATAGGTGTTTCTGGCGGCACCGTAGCAATAGACGAGGTCATGGTTTCTGAAACTTTCACTTTTTCAGGATCAAGCCCTTCGGCGACAACACGGCTCATCAAGTCCCGTTCCGTAAAAATACCGACCAGGGTGTCGTTTTCCAGAACCATCAAAGCACCCACTTTATTGTCACGCATTTTTCTGGCTGCCGCAGCAACAATGCAGTCACTGTCAACCTGAATCACCCCCTTCTCCTTTTGAGCCAGAATATCTTTCAGTTTTCCTGATAGAACATCACCTGCCGAATCAACGCGAGAAGTAGATTTATCTGCAGTGTCCATATATCCTCCTGGATTGAAAATTGTTAATCAACATTGACTGAAGATTAGCTGAAATTTACTTCAGTCAATCTTTCTGACTTTGTTTCTCTAAACAGAATCTCACATAATAGACCCAAACTGTCAATACTTTTTTTATTTTGTCGAACATTCGTGTCTTGATCTAATTCCGGGTTCGCTTTATGCTGACAAGCAGAAAGCATACATCAGACAATTCAGATTTATCAAACTAATTTTCATAATACTTTAACAAAGTAACATGAATTATACCGCAAATGAATCGGTGCTGGTTGGCCTGACAGGCGGAATTGCAACCGGGAAAAGCACTGTAATTCAGTATCTACGCGAAAATGGTTATTCCGTTATAGACGCAGACAAGCTGGGGCACAGAGTGCTTGAGCCTGGAAGTTATGGTTACCAACAAGTTGTAGAAACATTTGGCATAGAAATTATAAATCCTGATGGTACTGTAAATCGTCCTGCCCTTGGAAAAATAGTTTTTGGAGATCTTCAAAAACTAAAGGAACTGAATAAAATTTCTCATCCAATTATTGCTGAAATGATTCAAACAGAATACGAAAAATTAGTCGCAGACAGTGTTGACAATATTGTATTTTTGGAAGCAGCCTTGTTGATTGAAGCAAATTGGCATAAGGTTTGCCAACATATTTGGGTAGTGACCCTTGACCCTGCAATCGCAATACAGAGATTACAAGCGCGTGATGGGCTAAGCTACATAGAAGCAAATGCGCGGTTGGAAGCACAACTTGCACCTGAGGATCGCCTGGCTTATGCGGACCTCATTTTGAAGAATGACGCTACCAAGGAGGACCTCATTACTAAAACACAACAGGCACTGCAGGATTTGAAACTATCGAGAGTTGCGCGCCATTCTTAAAATATATTAATCACGAACTTTTTTGTGTTATGAAACATCCAATGCATCTGATTCTGGACAGCTATTCTCATCCTGGCATTTCTTTGTTCTGGAAACGTCATGGACTGAGTATCATGGAGCAGTTGGTGCCTGCAGATTTTTTTATTACTACTGGAGATACCCCTCTGGAAAAACTTGTGGAGCGCGAAATTTGGTCAGGCTGGAAAAAGATTATATTGATCGGCACTCCAAATTCTATTAGACGAGGATTTAACACACTGATGCAGTCCAGTCAAGAATGCAGAAGCACACTGGAAATAGGTTTTTGGCCTCTAGACCTGCAGAACCTTGCGACCTCCATCAGTCAGTCATCCTTAAATCTAAGACCGATTCTGCAGGTATTTAAATCCGGACATACTCTTCCGGTTGATGTAATGAAGGTTCAGTTTATTGCATCTGAATTGGAAACAAAATATTTTTGGAATGATTTTGTGATTAACAGCACTCAAGCTAATGCTGAAACTACTTTTTATATTGATGAACAAAACTCTCATGTGAATGGTAAATTTCGCTGCCGAATTGCATTCCACGATGAAATTTTAAATTCACTGACAATGCATCCGGGAAAGTTGACAAGGACGCCTGTACTGAAAGTTTACCTGAAACGGGATCCAGCCTTAACCACAACTGAACGATTCAAACAGTTCAAACAGTGGCTGGCGGCTGATAAGAAAATAACTGAAAATGAGACACTCCTGAAAACAGGGAAACAGGTCGAGATTCAAGGAAATTGGGCAAACCTGACCCTGAATGTAGGGGCAATACAGGATTCAGTGCAAGGAGCACATTTTGAAGTAGCACGCAAAGCATTTTCGCTAATTATTCCTGCAAAGCCCATTCAGACAACTGAAAGCGTCAGAAAGATTCTTCCTGCATTTCGGCCAACCGGAGTAATCGCCAACAACCGTGACGGCTCAACAAAAATTCAGTTGCAGTTTAAAGACAACTCACACTGATATCGAGCTATCTTAAATTATTTTTTTTGAGTGGAATCTTTAACAGGTTCAGAAGAAGAATCTACTTTATTTTCAGGAGCTTGAATTTCCTTAACCGGAGCGGCGGTTTTATCAGGCAGCAATTTGGGAAACTGCTGGGGCAACAGGTTTTTCATTTTTTCTTCAGTCGCAATTGAACACTGTCCCTCTACAATTCCGCCATCGTGTATGATCAAACATCCCGCAAGATTAGTGACGTTTCCGTGAACACGTCCTTTTGACATAATTTCAATCTTCGTGGAAGCAAATAATTCTCCTTCGACAAAACCATTTATCTTTATTGAAGATGCTCGAATTGTAGCATCTACTTTTGCCGGTTCACCAATAATAACTTCGCTGGCAATGTCAATCGTCCCCTGCACTTCACCGTCAATCCATATGGGACACATGCCCCAGATTTTACCCTCGATCCGCATGCCTTTTCCCACATAAGTAGGAGCAGTCCCGCTGAAAGGGGCTTTCTTGTTATTTCCAAACAAATTTCACTCCGGTCTCAAAATTAATAAAAACTGTGTCCGCATCTAATTATAATCAAAAAGCATCACGCAAAGCATTAGACAATTTTAATTAGAGATTCACAAGACACTAATATTTTTTTCCATTTCAAACTAATTCAAATTTAACAGACATTAATCAAGTATGATTCCAAAATATTAAACATTCATGTCCTGTTTTACGTTGCATCATTATTGAGAGGAAGCTAGACTGTATTAACTGAGGAATGAGACTCACGCCTTCTTCTTACGTCATTTACCCAATTTCAGCCATGCAAAAGTTGATTACAGACAAACCACCTTTTTTATTTTCTTTCAGATACGTTACTGTCTTACTGACTTTAATAATTTTAATTGGAGCAAATAGCGTTCCTTTCGCGATAGAAGACACAGAATTTTCAGCACGCTTCAGAAAACTCGCTGACGAATTGCGCTGCCCAACTTGTCAGGGATTGTCTGTCAAAGATTCGGAAGCAGGATTTTCAAACAGTATCAAAGATAAAATCCGTGAACTGATGAAAAGTGGTAAATCTAATCAGGAAATAATTGATTATTTTGTGAAGCGTTATGGAGAATGGATTTTGCGTACGCCGACAAAAAAAGGCTTCAATTTGGTACTCTGGATTCTTCCTGGTGCCGGTATTTTCATAGGGCTTTTAATGGTTCTCTTGCGTACTAAACGCTTGGCAGTCAATCCACAACATGAGGAACTGGCACGACTGACACCTGAAGAAGAGCGCAGAGTTAAAGAGGATTTAGGGCGTTTTGAGGAAGCTTAATTTTTTTCTTGAATGCGGAAGGCATTAAAATTTTCGAAATTTATTCTGTAATCAATTTTGTTTTGCACATCATATTTTACCAAATAGTCCGCATAATATTTACCCTCTTTCTGTAAATAAGTATTTATGAATGACTGATCAAAATTTTCGCGGTCATCAAGGGCAAACATACGGGCTGCCGCTGTTTTTGTAGAGAGTTCGAGTAAAATACGTAAATCAATTAAATTTTCAAACTCCGGAAGAAACAGCGTTGTTCCCCAAACCAGTAAAATCATTTCCGGTGCAAGAAAAAGCGGGAACGTGCTGATTTCATATTCTTGAATAATTTCAGGTGGATTTTCGATATAAACTTGTTGACCATTACTATAGGGACGCAAAACATCTTTAATAACCCAGTCCCGGATTTCATTGGAGTGCCAGAGAGAAGAAGGACTCATTGCTCCGGATTGGTCTTTTTTTTGAAATTCTGTTCCTAATACTTGAGAAAGATCCAGACTTGTGACAAGCATTTCCTGATCTTCAAATGCATCGATTAGTTCGCCGACAAAAAAAGAGTGACCACATTCGTCAGGTCCTCCTATGCCAAGCATCAATGGAACTTGCTCTGAGTCCTGCTTTATTTTAAGTAAAGTTGCTGACAAATCTGCAGCAGTTATTTTACTTGGATGAAATATTTGCAGCATATCATACAAATGTTGATATTGCAGGCCTCCGTATTTCGTAGTTTGTCCGTTGCTTCCGGCAAAGTTTCTGGTGGATTTTGATAAATTTTTTTGTAGTTCCTGCTTTTCGGAAAACCAAAAAACGTCTGCACCTGTCAGCGATGAATTGTTTTTAAACGCTTCTTCGCCGCTGCTTAGCAACACTGTCAGATTTGCGTATGGGCTCCATTCTGAGGTTTGGATAGACTCTGAAATAAGGACAGTCTCAAAATCACGGTCATCAAGAACACGTAAAAACTGCCGGAAACTATTCCATGCGTCCTGATCAAAATTAACAGTCAGGCTGTCCAGATCAAAAACCAAAAGTCGAATATGACTTGGATGAAAATCTTGCATAAATTTTTAATAATTTTGATTACAAAAAACTTTAAAGCACAATCATACTCTACCTCAGAAACTTCGTTTTGGGGTAGAACATGTTGAAAAGACACACTCAGGTTTTTGCTTCAGTCTTGCGAATGATTGATATTTCGTTAGCGTTTGCTGCCTGGGAACTCGCCTATCAGCTCCGATTCCTGTGGATTGACCTGCCACACGCTTCGATGATACCGGCACATGCTGAATACTTGAAAGTAGCCGTTTTTGTAGCTATTTTAACAGGTTTCGTTTTTTCGTTCAGCGGTGTTTATCGTCTGTATAAAGTTGTCCATCCTCCGCAGGAATTCTACCATCTTTTGCGTGGAACATTCATATTATTGTTGCTGACTTTGGTGGCCGCTTTTTTCTATCGTGAATTTTCTTTTTCTCGTGTTCACACACTCTATTTTCTCGTATGTTTCTTGGTTCTACTATTTATTTCACGACTCATAACAAGAGGTTCTTTACACTGGCTGCATGCAAGAGGAGCGCATGTTGAACATGTTTTACTGATTGGAAACGGAGCTTCCGCAAACAAGTTTATTGAACGCCTTCAACGCCTAAAATCACTGGGTATTGTCCTGAAAGGTGTGATAGAAACAAAAAACAACCGGAACTTAATAATTCCAGAAAATATACCAAGACTGGGTGGAATTGAGCAGCTGAACCAGATTATTAAGGCACAACAAATTGATCAAGTTTTTATTGCGCTCTCTCCGGATGAACAACACTTGCTTACGGAACTGAAAGAACTGCTGGCTGAACAATGGGTTGATGTACGTATTATTCCAGACTTGGGAACTTTCCGAACACTGCACACAGAAGTGGAATCCTTTGATGACATACCGATTGTAACCATCGTGCAAAGTCCAATGACAGGCTGGAATCAAATTCTTAAGCGTATCCTGGATATTTCCGGTTCTTTTTTCGCGATTGTTCTTTTTTCTCCGGTGATGCTGATGATTGCAATATTGATCAAACTCACCTCATCCGGACCTGCACTTTATGGTCAGGAGCGTATGGGGCTTGATGGCCGGACTTTTAAAGCATTAAAATTTAGATCCATGCATGCAGACGCGGAATCGCAAACCGGAGCAGTCTGGGCCAGCGAAAACGACGAACGCCGTACAAAATTTGGTATCTTTCTTCGAAACTACAGTTTGGATGAATTACCGCAGCTTTTCAACGTCTTCAAAGGAGAAATGAGCCTGGTCGGACCCAGGCCCGAGCGTCCTGTATTTATTGAACAATTTAAAAGCCAAATTCCACATTACATGCTTCGGCACAAGGTCAAAGCTGGAATCACAGGCTGGGCGCAAATCAACGGCTGGCGCGGCAATACATCACTGGATAAACGTATCGAATGTGATTTGTATTACATCGAGCGCTGGTCTCTCTGGTTTGATCTTAAAATATTATTCCTGACTCTGTTCAGAGGATTTATAGATCAACATGCGTACTGAGTCAAAATCTGGTGGATTTACTTTATACGAAATTTTAATCTCCATCACCATCATGGGAATTCTCACAGGTTTGCTTTCTGTTACCCTGTTTCCGCTGCTAAACCGCTCTGAGTTTGTAAACACTGTCGATCAATTTAAAGATACGTTGCGGCAGGCACAATGGCTGGCGCTTACTCAGCGGAGATCTCACCGTTTGAAAAGCGAATCCGGAAATCTATTGCTGCAGCGAAAAATAAATGGCAGCTTTGAATCTGTTTTGCAGGAAAAAGTACCTGAAAATATCTCTGTCAGCGCAACACGCTGGCCTTCTTTCAGTGCTTTCGGTTTTGCCGCAGGCGGAACTATAACTTTGGAAACCGAGTACTACAGCACAAAAGTCGTGGTCAGTCCGATTGGACGAATCAGGCAAACTAAAATTGAAAAAAAGTAACAATACAAATTCATGAGAATAAATAGGAACCTCAGCCACTCTGCCATAATATTTTTTATAGCGTTTCTGCTCGTAGCAAGCGGTTGTTCAAAAAAAGAGAGCAGTTCTTCAGAGACAAGCTCTGCTGAAAGCACAACTTCTAATTTTGCTGTTTCAGAAATCACTCAAACAGTCGGTGGTGACGGATATTATGCTGGATCTTTTGATGTCCCTGCGAATGGGATTTCTTTTATATTATCCAGTTTCAAGGATAACAATGCTTCGACAGCATTTTATTCATTATCCGATCCAGACGAAACAGACATTTTAAGTGCTTCTTCAACACCGAATTTGTATGGCGCCGCGAGCGGCAGCCTTGGCAGCGCCGGATATGCCAATGTTCTGGTACCGCAGTCTCCGAGCTTCAGTGCAAAAGCAGGAACATGGACGTACAAAGCCTACAATAACGACAGCGTGAAATTGGCTTTGCGCAGCGGTTCTATCCCTTCTTCTACAACCATAGTCGTGCAGCCCTACATCACAGGAACAACTTGGGCGGCTGGTGATCTTTCTGCTGCCTTGAGTGTGATGTCAAGTATCTATTCTACAAATGGAATCACGTTAACCATCAACAGCACAATCACAATCAGCGACTCTCAATATGCTGCAGTTTCGGGAACATTCACCGATTCAACAACTTCCGCTCTTGTTTCACAGGGAGGCACCGCAGCAGTTAATTTGTTTTTTATTGAGGATTATACCGGAAGCTGGTCAGAAATTTTGGGAAATGCCGCAGGAATTCCGGGATCAATGGGTATCGCTAATTCCTGGAATGGCGTGCTGAACAGTCTCAGTGCTCATGCTTCCGGAACCACACTGGATTCGCAGCTCCTCGGAGAAACCGCCGCTCACGAAATGGGTCACCAGCTTGGGTTGTTTCATACAACCGAACAAGGCGGAACAGAGTTTGATATTATATCCGACACTGCGGAATGTCCCAAAAGTAGCCGTGATAATGACAGTAACGGTAAAATGTCTGCGGAGGAATGCGAAGGCTACGGCGCTGAAAATGTGATGTTCTGGACGGCATGGTCCTCTTCATCACGATCTGCAGGAAAAAAACAGGAAACATTATCCGGTCTTCAGCAGCAGGTTTTAAAGTATTCACCAATTGCAAAGTAAATTTTTACCCATTATGCAACACAACACTGTAAGAAAAGGAGGATCATGAAGTATCTTTTAATCGTTTGTATTATTTTCTGGAACTTTGTAGGAATCGCAGTTGCCGCTCCGGAAAAGACACAGGTTATAGAAATGCTTGAAGGGCGTCACTGGAAGCTTGATGTCAAACAATTTAAGTCTTTGGAGGAGGGAACTGACAGTATACTGATCGAAATTGCCGGAGACACGGCATTGATCAACTATTTACGTTTTAGAGCGCTGGAGGCATTGTCGCTGTTCCCGACAGAAAAGACCGCAGTATTTTTGGAACGTACTGCAGACAAATCATTTGCTGCACTGGCACGCCGAGGATTTGAATCCTTGAAACGCGGTTTTACCAAAACTGAACCACAGAGAGTAAAACGGCTGGCTGCCCGTTTGCTGAAACACCGCAATGCGCAGGTTCGAATTTCAGCGGCCCGTGTAATGCGAACCCTGGATGCACCTCGTTTTGAGAGTTTCCTGAAATCGGAAACAGAATCATGGGTGCGAAAAGAAGCGCAAAAATGAAAGCTTCAGCCTAGTAACCTTAAACCGCTTGACAGCAAAACCAGCAACAATGTCAGCACAGCCGCACCCACGAAAAAAACGTGCATGACAAATAAAAGGGGAGTTTTCTCACGCAGGTTTTTCAGGAGAACAATATAATTTCTTAACAGATTCTGCATAGTTGAAAGTGATCATCTTAATTGGAATAATGTCGGCTGGCTCAATGACAGTACAAGTGCCCACTGGGCTGCGTAGTAAGTACCTAAAACTAATAATTGCGCGGATTTAAATTCAACCCGGAAACGATTCCAGGCCAGCAGCGCGTCAGACAATAAGAATAAACTGGCACCGCAGGCGGCAAATAATGTTTGCGGAATATCAAACTGCAAATGACGCTCCCACGCCATCCCGCTCATAACCAGGATTACCAGTATGTAAACCAGTACAGGTACCTGCATTTTACCCATTCCGGTACGCAGGCCAAAAAACATCCCACTTCCAAGAAATAACAACGGAAACCAGACATACCAGCTAATGTCAAACACAATTCCGGAAATAAATCCCGAAATATAGAAAACATGTCCTGTCAGGAAACTAACCAGTCCCAAAAGAAATTTATCAGATGGCCACATCAGGGCAACATCACCGCCAATTGAAAATAGAAGTCCAATCAACAAAGCGATATGGTACCATCCAAACTCTTCAGGAAGAACATTCAAGCCCATGACGAAAATCAGCAGCATCGCCAGAGGCTTTAAAAAGTAAATGAGTCTTTTTTCCTCCTTGTATTCTGCATGGATATGTAGAGCCGCTGTCGCAAAAATCGCCGTGGTTAGTAATACAATCTCGAATTTCAAATCATCAGATTCAATAACGGTTACAGTTTCTTAAATGGATTCAACCCAGCCAAAGGGGTCAGCTTCCTTGCCATATTGGATTCCGGTCAGATGCTCGTAAAAACGGTTAGCAAACGGACCGGTTTCTCCATTGCCAACCTGATATTCCTCTTCTTTGTAACTCAAAACCCCGACAGGTGAAATTACCGCTGCGGTGCCTGCACCAAAAACTTCTGTCACCGAACCATCTTTAAGACCATTCAAAACTTCGTCTATGGAAATCCGTCTTTCTGTAACTTTTAAACCCCAATGTTTTCCAAGTTCTAAAACTGACATGCGGGTTATTCCCGGCAGAATCGAGCCTGTCAACTGTGGTGTTACAATTTCATCGTTGATAACGAAAAAAATATTCATTGCACCGACTTCTTCAATATAACGCCTTTCAACTGCATCCAACCAGAGCACTTGTGTGTAACCCAACTCTTTGGCCTCTTTTTCTGCCAAATTACTGGCTGCATAATTGCCTCCGGTTTTAGCAAATCCAACACCGCCGGGAACTGCACGTACATATTTATCTGAAACCATTATTTTTACCGGATTAAATCCCTGAGAGAAATATGGCCCAACCGGACTCAGAATAATAAAAAATAAATATTTTGAAGATACTTTCAAACCAATTGCCTCTTCAGTCGCCACCAACGTAGGACGAATATAAAGGGAGGTTCCGGATTCGTGAGGAACCCATCCTGAGTCTAAACGCAGAAGCTGCTTTAAGGCAGACAGCACTTCTTCTACATCTAGTTCCGGAAGGCACATGCGTTGAGCCGTGCGGTTCATGCGTTTAAAGTTTTCCCGCGGACGAAAAAGTACGTGCTCCCCGGAATCAGTCCGGTACGCTTTTAAACCTTCAAATGCCATTTGCGCATAATGCAAAACCATTGATGACGGTTCCAGAATAAGTGGAGCATAAGGTTTTATTTCTGCATTATGCCAGCCTTTACCATCTTCCCAATCCATACAGAACATGTGATCGGAAAATACCGTACCAAAAACTACACCTGACATACTTGCCGGAGGAGTTTTTAGTCGTTCAGTGACAGTTTTTGTAAGCATAACTTCCATAATTTTCTTTAAAATAATGTTTTAATTTGGTCACTTGTTTTCAAATTTATGGTTCAAATACCACATTTGGCGATAGGCCTGTTCAGAACGCAATTCATCAAAATGTATCCAGACGTATAACAAAAGCGATCCCATACAAATAATGAGCAGTGTTGCAAAATTGGTTAAAAGCCGGGAATTTTTTTTCATCTGCTGAGAGAATCTGAAGTTGATAATATCTTTAATGGTAAACCAAACAAGCTCAGCTTGCAATCCTCTTGTTTTTGACTAAATATATATGAGGTTCAGAAAAGTTTAATCATTTAATACTGACATCGATTATCATTAATTTTAAGCAAGAAATTATTTGTCCAACAACAAAATATTTAAATACCAAAATAATTTCCTGAGATGGAAATACAAAGCCAATAAAAAATAATTTTAAAAATATTCATTTTTTACTTGACATTAATAATAATTAGCAGTAACTTGCTCTTTCAGGAAGTCTTGTTGCACAGTTCTTGTATTGCAGGAAAGCGAAAACTATACTCGCTGGCTACAGGATGCCTTCCGGACAAAAGAGATTCAGACGTGGACTATCTGAACTTTATCAGGGAAGTGTGTGAAGATTTAATACTGATAGTATGAATAATAATTTAAACAGGGTAAGTATGCCGGTACGAATTTTTGGATTATTCGGCCAGCACCATGGATTGGAGTTAGAGCTGAGGGAAAAAAAATTGAAGTCTATCAGAGAAAAAGTATTCTTTGACTACAACAACCGTTGCTACGAAATTCAGAGCTTTTCATTGACAGGAACCCGCCGTTATATTAACGTGCGTCAAATACCAAATCCTGGCTTGTATCCTTCAAAGGAAAGAGTGCAAATTCTTTCTTCTGCAAGTTAAAACCGTTCTCTGATCTTTGTAAAAAGGTTTTGCTTTTCGACTTAATTTTGTGACTTTGGTTTAAGGTGAATTGTTGTTTGGCTTGGCAGTGTCTCAATAATTACTCGGTTTCCGTCTACCTTCCTTAGATTTTCTCACCACAGGTTCCAAGGTTTCGACCATTCAAAGACTTTGGCCCAGAGCGGCTCTTCCTTTATTAGATTATGAAGCGATGCTTCAACACTGAGAACCTCACCTGACTGCCTGACAAGCACTGTCAAAAATTCCTTCACTTCCAAAATTGCAGCCAGCCTTTTTCGATTAATCATATTCTGAACACCGCGTGTGACTACAGAACCATTGTCTGTGGGATAACGATAGACATTGTCACAGATGTGACATGATTTCGGAATTTTACTTTCAAACCAGATATTTACCACTTCTTCCTGTAACCATGGATACAGTTGCCGCTCAACACTTTGAGTAAAAACATAGCGCACCGCAGTCGTTTGAATATTCAGCGGCTTTTCTTCTGCAGTAATCGAAAGCGGAAAAACTGTTGAAATAATTACTGCCGGCAGCAGCAATATTTTCCTTTTGTGGGCAGAGAAATAGATCATTGTTTTATTAAAAAAATATACCAAACCCCAACATTAACCGAGTCAGATTTTTTGCTCTCGACCAACGGTCTATAACTGTCGAACGCTGATTCGGATTGACGGGTATGCTTGTTTCGACAAAACCGTCTTTGTAATAAAAATAAATCGACGGCTGAATCGCAATTTGAAAAAAATAGTTTTCCAGTCCCTGCCAACCTGCATCAAGTACTGCAAAAAGTCCAATTGCTTTTGTAGAATGCGAATAGACTGTAGCGGTTGAGTTAAAAGTCTCTGTATCGTCGGAAATACTGGCGGAGGCGCTTGTATCTCTACCCTGATATTTCAAGGTAGCGTAACCAAGTCCGCCGCCTGCACCATAAAAAAAACCTTCTGTAATCCCCCAGATAGTGGAGTCATCAACAAACCAGCGATAAGTTGCGGAAAACAATGTCCGGTTGATTTCCAAAGAGTTTCCGGATCCACTTTTTGTGATGCTCTGCATATCTGTACTCTCTTCGGTCAACCGCAGAACCTGGAATGTGCTGCCAACTTGTGGACCTGTAAGTTCCAGTGAATAGTGCAGTTGCTGATTGTCGTCCAGATTGTAATCATAAAAAGTGACAATTCCATTCAATCCGGAAAAAGAGAGTCCTAGTCCTAAACCACGATATTCAGAAATCCGCCATTCCGGAGCCTTCCTGATTTTTTCCTTCCTTGTTTCCTTCTCTTGAATCAGACTTTTAAGATTTTCTTTTCCTCCTTCTGTTTTTACACCCTTCTTGTTAAATTGTGCTATTGAAAAGTTTTGTAGGCCCGCTTTTATATTATTAATTGTTTTTACTTTCTGCTTTTTCCCTTCCGGATCTTCTATTGAAACACTCGCTACCGGCCCTTTCAGTCTGCGTTCGGCATCATCCTGGAACCAGAATTTTTGTTGAGTAAAAGCTAAAATGTAAGTTGCGCCTTCAGGGATAAAAGTGTTTGGCGGAAACTCATATTTTAACTCACGACCCGCATCCTCCACAGGTGATACCTGCAGTTTTTGATCCATCATAGTCAGAGTAGAAACTTGTATTTCCTTTACAGTCAGTCCATCCTGAATTTTTTTTACTTCAAACTGTGTCAGAGGAGGTAAATCTTCCAAACGAGTTTTTTTATCTTTTCCCCAAAAAAACAAATAGTGTCTGGAGTCCGTCTCATTTTCGCTCCGGACGAGAATCACTTCCCCGGCAATAATTCCGGAAGGAGCAGATTTTTTATGCAGCAGCATTTTTTGTGACTGCCTTTTGTCTTTTGCCTGCGCTCCCTCCAATTCTACTGAAACACCTTCATTCATTTGTCCTTCAGCATTCCTGCTGAAGACAATCAGATGAGTTGCCTCAGGAGGCAGGAGAATGTCTATTTCTTCATTCAAAGTGTTTAATTTCCACGGCGCATGGAGTTGGGATGCTAAACTGCCAAACCAGGATTTCTTTTCAATTACTGTAACAGGAGGCTGAGTTCTTAAAACTGTTTCATGATCCTCTCCCCAGTACACCGCATAATGACTCAAGTCCCGTTCATCCCAGGCTCGGGTAACACGGATTTCCCCTTGTACGCGGTTTCCTTCCTTTCCGGTTTGTTCAAAATCTATATCCTGTGGTTTGCTATTCGGAACTCCTTTGTCAATCAGGGTAAGACTGAACACCTCTCTTTCTTCTTCATTTTCATTGCGGGAATAAAGTAAAAAGCGAGTTGCCCCGGGAGGAACACGAGTTGATTTAAACTGGATTCGCATCCGGATTCCGGTTTCACGTGCCGGCAAGGTCACTATCGGCAGGAACATTCCCAAACGCTGATGAGGATTATTTCCCCAATGTAAAACAAATTTGGAGATTTGTGGGGATTTTTCAGGAGAGCTCCCTCTGTCAGGAACGGTAAATATCAGGTCACCACTGAGCCAGCCTCCACGAGAATCGTTATCGGTGAATTCAAGCAGCGCTTTTTCTTCCGCGAGCAAAACTCCATGGAAACCTGTGCCGAAAACGTGCAGTAAAAATAGTACATTTAGGCAAAATGAGCATGCGAATTTTCGTTTCCGCATTCTGCATAAGCCCGGAGCTTTGAATAACATAAAGCTCAAAATGCAGGAGGTTCCGCAAATGAGAGACTGGTTGGTACACCGCTGGCACTGAGACGCACCCAATATCCCTGGCCTTTCTCAACTGTGCTGAATGTACTGTAACCCTGAGTCACCAATTCCTGGGCAATAGAAGTTTTTGGAGAATAGGCCAGCCACTTGCTGTTCACATCATCCCACTTCCAAACTGAGTGTACACGGTCGTACGAACCGGCAAAGTCAAAAGTAGAAGATGTTGAATCACTCTGCGGAGGTGCGCAGGCCACGGCCAGCATAATCATTCCTGCCGCAAAAGCAATTTGCAATGCAGGCCTCCGCAGACGTGATTTTGCTGAATGTGATCCGTTTCTTTCCATTAAAAATCTTTGATACCACATCAAACTTGCTGATACTAAAATCAGTATTGCCAACAAAAGCGTAATCCGTGAAGATTGTCCAAACTCATTTGCTGCAATTTCAAATTCATAATTTGAAATTTGCATACCGGAAGGAGGCCCGTTTCCTCCGGAATTTTCGAGGAATCCCAAAGTGTTGGATTCATCTTCTGAAGTTTGATCAAAATTTGCAGCCTGTGTAATTTCTTCAACCGTAATCTTTTTTGCGGTGCCTACTAAATTCCACTCGGAAGTCATGCTGCTTAATTGCGCTAATGCGGAATATCCACCATAATTTGCGATTTCGAAATTTGTGGGATTGACCGGCGAATTCAACTCCACCCAAAAACCTTCTCCGGATTCAATGCTTGAAACTAGTTCCGTATAGCCTTTGTCAGTGTAAACAGTCTTGTTGTCACTGCTTGTGTAAAATTGCCAAGCGCCACTTCGGTGTACCCAAACCGCTTTGTAGGCACTAAATTGACTTTCAAAACTGGCTGGGGCAATTGTGGTATAAGCCGGAAGTGAAACCAGATTTCGCGAACCGCTCATTGTCACAGAAGCAGGTGTGCTACTTACAGGTAAAGTGCCACTCAAAGCACCTTGTAGTGAGTTGCCAATTCGATATTCCGCCGATCCGGAAGACAAGCTTACATTAGTCGTGTTGTCGTAAGCATTTTCCAGCACAAGAGTTGCGCCCGAAGAAGCAGACTGGACATAAACAGGTTTACCTGATATTGTGTCAACCCCGATCCACTGACCGGTAGTCGCAAATTCCGAAGTTACACCTCCACGTTGAGAAGTCCGGAATGAAGAACTTATATTTGAGATATTTCGCGAACTTCCGGAAGTAGTCAAAGGAATAGTAACGACCATCTTACCTGATTCCTGACTGACGGTTCCGCCGGCACCAACTTCTGGAAGAATCTGCTTCGCGTTCGTGGAAACCGTAGTGATTGTTGGAGTCATCAAGCCTTCGCTGTTTACAGTTACACTGCTGGACATACTGGTGCTTGGTGCAAAAGTAGATGTTATCGTGCGATTTTTGCTGAGCGTAATCGTTGATCCGGTAGCTGCCTCCAGAGTACTGTCTGAAACACCCGTACCCTGCACCTGAATAGTAGTATTAGTGCTGCTGGTAGTACTGATGACTGTACGACTCACACCATCAGTTCCTGTTTCCGAAGATGAAGTACTGACCACTTTCCCGCTCTTGACCTGCAGATCCATGCCGGTTGAGGAACTGAATGTGGTTTTGCTGGTAAGGGTTTCAAAACTGGTCGATGAGGTTTCATCATTTGCAAGACTGGCGGTAAGTGTACCCCCTGTAACTGACATGCTGGCACTCACACCGTTGCTGGTATCGATAGCTACTGTCAGACCTGAGTCTGTTTTTAAAGTGGATTTGCTGCTTGCTGAACTGCCATCAGCATTTGTTGTCCTTCCGGTACCACCACTAAAAGTAATTTCAGTGGTGGTGGAACCGTCCCCACTGATTGTACTGACCACTTGGGTTGTTATGCCACTGGAAGAGTCAGTTGAAGCAGGCATAGTAATAATAGCAGTGCCATCACTTCCGATATTCACTTCTGAACCCTCGGGTGCATTTACATTTGCAGAAGAGCTCCCAGAATTGTTTTCAGAAGCAATACTAACTGTCATTTTTCCATCTGCATTAATTTTAGATGAAATACTAAATGTCATTTTTCCATCTGCATTAATTTTAGTTGTTT
>DTUH01000080.1 GCA_012964265.1 Candidatus Lambdaproteobacteria bacterium | reverse complement strand
TGTACCACGCGATGTAGGGGCGAACCTGTGTGTTCGCCCAATATTCGTTGGTCGCGCAATGATTTATCAGGGCAGACACACAGGTCTGCCCCTACGTTTTTGATAATGCAATGAAAATGATTTGGCATAATTATCATTTCGAAACATTTTATATCAAGAAATTTATTTTCTATTTCGTAATACCATTTTTTTATCATTGTTCCTGCATCATTTAATATCATTTTCGCGTTGTCAATTTCACCAAATAAACATATTCGTTTTTTTACACAAATGGTCACAAAATACAATCCTGATTGCGAATAATCATATCCTTTTAGTCGAATTGACCTGCGGTGATGAACATCTGGATTGTATTTGTTCATCATTCTGTTTTTCCAATTATTTGTTGGGCAAACACATATTATAAATGGGCAGAGACACAGGTTTATCCCAACATTATACGGACATTTTTAGACATCAAATTTTGCGACAATGTATCTCGCATTTAATCCTTCAAAGGCAAAGCCGCCACAATATGCACCCGTGAATGTTCGCCGCCGTTCATGGCGGTATGATAGCCGCGCGTGTCCGTAAAATAAACAGAACCGTCCGCCGGTAAATGCGTTACATGATGGTTGACCACAAAAAGCGAACCCGGATTAGTGGTGATCGGAATGTGAAGTCGAGGCTCCGGATCACGGTGCCACGAATTACAAGTCAAAGGCTCCTTCAACAGCACCCGCATCCGTCCAATCGGAAAACGCCGCGTCAATTCCTGATGCAAAGTTTCAAAATAAGTTCCCTCAAATTCCGGACAGAGTTCCGAAAATGCAAACTCATCCACCACTTCATCCCGTGCTACTTCCTCATAAGTTTCATCCGGACGCAAATAATAAAGTCCAATCAAATCCGAATCGGAAGCATCACCCGCACCGGACGTTCCGGCGTTTCCGGGGCGGCGTGTCAAAGGAATAGCGCCGAAACCGTCACCCATGTCGACAACATATTTTTGTGCATCTTCCAATGCTTTTTGCAATTTATCAATGTCAAAACGCAAACTCAACTTCTCAATTCCGGGGCCGGGTTGAAATTTTACGACGGTGTCCGTAATCCGGTTTTCTGCGATCCAGGCCTTCATCAACGCCTGATCTTTTTGAATGTCAGTTAACTGCTCCACGGTAGAATCTCCAAACTACATATAACCATTGTCGAGTATGATGAACTCGCAAAAAGTCAAAAAATCACACATGTTTGTCATTCCCAGATCAGGTCGAGGACAAGAATTCCAGATACTTACAAGTTCCTGGATTCCCGCTTTCGCGGGAATGACAACTTTTTTGAGACTGTATAAAGTATGAAGGTTTTGTTAATACCCTGAAACCCATAATTTGTCATTTCGACCGCAGGGAGAAATCTTAATGATATAAGTGCTTAACATAGAAAAGATTTCTCGCCTCGCTCGAAATGACATAGTTATAGAACTTTTTACTAATGCATAAAGTACAATCAAAGCATTTCCAATGCAAACGGATAACTCGATTGTCTTTCGACTCCGGTTTCCGTCACGATAACCTGTTCTTCCAGTTTTACACCTTCACGTCCTCCTTCGACGCCGATAAATGATTCCACACAAAGTACCATTCCAACTTCAAGTAAACCGTCATATCCTAATTTTTCATAATCAAACCAGTGTTTGATGGCTGGATATTCGTCTGCAAGGCCGACCCCGTGAATCAGGCTTGGATAGCGCTGGGAGAGATATTCATCTGGAATCGTCCAGCAAATTTCGGAAACTTCCCGGAACGTCATGCCGGCTTTCAGTACCGAGATATTGTATTCAATTTGTTCAAAGGCAATGGCGTACAAACGGCGTTGTTCGTCAGTCGGTTTTTCTCCACAAACCCAAGCCCTTGAAATATCAGAGCAATAACCGTAAGGCCCGACCAAATCGGTGTCAAAACTAATCATATCGCCTTTTTCAATTTTCCGCATCGAGCATTCCCGGAACCAGGGATTTGTGCGTGGCCCGGAAGAGAGCAGACGTGTTTCTATCCACTCACCTCCAAGTCGAATATTTGTTTCATGCAGTTTGGCCCAGAGAGCATTTTCCGTAATTCCAGGTTCCAATGCATCTTGCATTGAACGGACTCCTTCCTCGCAAACATCCATTGAGGCCTGCATCAAAACCAGTTCTTCTTTTGATTTAACGGCCCTTGCGGTTTCGGTAATTTGTTCGCCTTCAACGAGTTCCAAACCTTGCGCGCGTAAAGCATCGCAACCGATATGGGATAGCGTATCAATGGCAAGGCGCCGATTTCCGCCGCCGTGTTTTTTCATCAAATCGGCAATTTGTGCGGCAAATTCTTTGGCAAATTCATCACCGCGATCTCCAGCTTTGAAAAAATAAAAAGCCGGAAAAACACGGTATTCGTCAATAGTCGGTATTCCTTCCGCCAAGTACGGATGATTGGCATAATCAAACAAAACCACCGGCCCATCCAGGGCGACAAAGACACAACGTGTTTCATAATGCGAACACCAGATTTGCATATTGGTCGCATCCACCGCATAGCGCGCATTGATTTGATTGAACAACAAAAATCCGGCAACATCCAACTTTTCCATTTTCTCACGCAAGCGCTGCAAACGGTAACGCCGCACCGTATCCAAATCAACCGGCGCTTCAGTAAATTCCATTGCACCGTGCTGACGCACTTCACCATTTTTCACGGCTCGCACCGGATGTTCCGGTTGAATTGATGCTAAAGGCATATTTTCCTTTGTTATTAGTTCACACATTTCGGGTTTCATATTATAACCTGTAATTTAAATATGTAACTGATCACACTATATATTGTTCAGAGAGCAGCCCCCGAATTCATTCGGGTGGCAGGATTCGATTTATAACCGCTAACCGTTTCAACGGTTTTTAAAAATGCAAAACCATAGAGGAAACCGATAAATCGGTTGTCTTTCTTGGTTCTTTTACAACCCCAGAATAAATTCTGGGGCTACTCTCACTACCACACGAAGTTGTTGATCATTAATTATGATCCGAAATGTGTATTAGTTTTACTGATTTAACCCCGCATCAGATTTCCGGATTAATCAACGCATTCTAAATTTTCCGTATCTGATTCATCAATCGCATAATTATGTGCCTGCACATCGTCATCTCCGGGCGGCGCTCGCTGCCTCCCGCCCCTCCGCTCCGCCCCCCCCTTTTGATAGCGATGCAAAGGTTCCTCGAAGCGGTAACACATTCGTCCGCCGTGAAAAGCGGTGTTGCTCAAACCGGCTTGAACACGCTCGACAATTCCCAAATCCTGGGTGTTCACCAGATCCCAAAATACCGCCAATTCCCCAAGCATCGCATCGTGCCATTCGTTTTCCAAAGTTTTCGGAGGAATCAGCAAAAAAGTCCGTTCCAAAGTTTGATCGGCCGCAAGCGGATC
>DTUH01000079.1 GCA_012964265.1 Candidatus Lambdaproteobacteria bacterium | reverse complement strand
GGATTTTCCAGAGCTGCCCTGGCAGCTTCCTGATTGTAAGGTGGAACGCAGGAAAAATAATTGATGTTCAGTTTTTTAAAAACGTCAGCTTCTTCCACAGTCGGAAAAACCGCGTAACCGATTCGCCCGCCGGTCCAGGCATAAGTTTTTGAAAAACCGCTGGAAATAATCGTGCGTTCGGCCATTTCGGGTATTGAGGATATCGAATTGTGTGACTGTCCGTCAAAAATGATGTTCTCATAAATTTCATCTGAATAAATGCGAACGTTTGGATGACAGCGTTCCAAAATAACTTTTGCAGTTTCTTCGAGTAATTCCAGGCCGGCGACTCCTCCAGTTGGATTGGACGGGAAATTTAGGAAAATTAGTTTCGTTTTTGGCGTTATCAAGTTTTCCAATTGTTCCGGAGAAAAAGTAAAATTTGCGGATTCTTCAAGATGCAACGGTACCGGAATAGCTTGGACATAACGAATGAATGATTCGTAAATTGGAAATCCCGGACTGGGGTAAATTACTTCATCCCCTGGTTCACAGTATACCTGCTGAGCAAAACCAATGGACGGTTTTCCTCCCGGAAAGACAACCACATGTTCCGGATTAGTTCTCAATCCACGTGTTTCATTGATCTGATTGCTGATTGACTTGCGCAGGGAAAGCAAGCCCTTTGGATCACAATAATGTGTATTGTCCAGATCCAGCTGCCGCCGGATTTCATCCTTTATATGTTCCGCAACCGAAAAATCCGGCTCTCCCAAATTCAATTTTATCACTAACCCTTTTTGCTGCTCTACAAGCACAATATGCGGTCCGACTTTGAATGCGTTTTCGGTATCAATGCGGGAATTTCGTTCTGCAAATAAATTCATTTTTTGCTTTGCTCTTGAGTTGGTTTGGATTGGTTAGTGAAAACTTTTCTGTAATTCTTATTTTTTATTCCGGCCAAAACAAAAAACGGTTCCGATCACAAAGAGGAAATGCAAACAAAAACCGATGAAAACCTGATCGACAAGCAGCAGAGGCTCAATGCGTTGAAAATTTGCAAAAGCTGGAGAAAAAACTGCCACAACAAAAGACAGTGATCCGAAAACCACTATCAGTTCTACCTTTTCACGAAAAAAAAACAGGAATAAAGGCAGCAGTATCAGCGTGTTGAGCATACCTTGTCCCCAGAGCAAGAGGACTTTTTCCTGCGTAGAAATTGGCGGCAAATCTAATAATTCCTGTAAGCGTCCAGTCCAGAAAGGTGAGGCAAAACTTTCGTCAAAGGTGCTTTGTAAAATCAAAAATAGCATCGCGTAAAGCAAACCGCATCCAGATAATTTAAGTAAAGCGGGCATATTTATCTCTTTTTGAACTCTTCTCCAAAGCATTCCCGGAGTGATGACTTGCTGCGGAGAAGGAAGCAGGATAGTTGCTAAAATACTGACAAAAACTACAGCAATGATTTCAGGAATCAACAGCAGCCAGAAAGTATTATCAAATGGAATGCCCCAAATAAGACGTCTCAAGATTTGCCCAACTGGACCAAGTATCAGCAAAAATGATGAGAAAAATAAAATTGAGGTCGTCCGTTTCCAATATATTTGATTGGTAACAGGACGGAGCGCGAAACCGAGAAGAATTCCGGCAAGAAACTGGTAAGTAAAATCCTGAGCGATTGCCAACTCTGTATCCATCACACGCAGCGAAAGCATTTTGGAGATCGCGTATCCGGCCCCGAGTGCTGTCGGCGCTATATATTTTCCAATTCCGGAAGATAACATCAGTAAAAGTTCAGCTTTTGAGTTGAGTTTTTTGGCAAACTGGCTCTGTAATGGATGATCATTTTTTCTTTATTTCAATAAATTACGCACAACGACAGATGATTTCCGCACCATTTGAATTACCGTCACGTACTCTGTATTCCAGAGGAAAAAAATTAAAGCTTGATCGTCCGTGCCTGATGGGAATTCTGAATTCGACTCCGGATTCATTTTCTGACGGCTCCAGCTTTTTCAAATTGGAAGATGCTCTGTCACAGGCCAGAAAAATGATTGATGAAGGTGCAGACTGGCTCGACTTTGGCGGCGAATCTTCCGGACCTGAAAGTGCGGATGTATCGCTGGACGAAGAGCTTCAGCGTGTAATTCCTCTAATTCAATCAATTCGCGGAGAAAGCGACATTTGGATTTCTGTGGACACCTGGAAAGCAGAAGTTGCACGTCAATCACTGGAAGCCGGTGCAGATGCCGTCAACGATGTTACCGCCCTGCGCGGTGATGCGAAAATGGCAAAAGTGATTTCGGAATATCAAGTTCCTGTGATTTTGATGTTTTCCAAAGACGACACTGCACGTACAACCAGACTGCAATCAGATTACGAGGATGTGCTGGACACCCTCAAGAGTTTTTTCCGGGAACGTTTGAGATATGCCGAGTCACAAGGAATTCGTAAAAAACAAATTGTACTTGATCCGGGCATGGGATTATTTATCAGCGGAAAAGCAAAATACAGCTTTGAGGTTATCCGGAGAATTTCTGAACTGCATTCATTTAATTTGCCGTTGTTGCTCGGACCTTCCAGAAAATCGTTTCTTGCCGAAGTTACTCAAGCACGCAGCTTAAATTTGTCGGAACGTGACATTCCGGGTGCTGCCGTTTCCAGTATTGCGCTCTGGCAAGGAATAGCAGTTCTCCGTTTTCATGAAGTGGAACAGGGACGCTTGCTTATCGATACAATTGAGGCTTTAAAAAGCGGTGCAGTTTATAAAAATAGTAGATAAAGTTATATTAAGGAGAATTATGAAAACAGTTGGAGACGGTGCTTTTAGGCGAGATGATTTATATGGCCGCTCAAACGATATGGGATATTCCGGCGCGCTCAGTTTTTTACGCCGCAAATACACTCGTGACTTGACTGGTGTTGATGTAGCCGTAACGGGGATTCCTTTTGACAGTGCCACCAGCAATCGCCCGGGAGCCCGTTTTGGACCGAGAGGTATTCGTACGGCATCGACTGAAGTTGCCTCACTGGATGGCTATCCGTTTAATTTCAATCCTTTTGACCATTTGGCAGTCGTGGATTATGGCGACGTTTGGCTGGATTACGGCTATCCGCAAAATATTGTGGAGAAGGTTGAGAAACACGCAGACACTATTTTAAAGCAAGGAACATCGCTACTCAGTTTTGGCGGAGATCACTTTGTCACCTACCCCTTGTTGCGTGCACACCACAAGATTCATGGACCAATTTCACTAATTCATTTCGATGCGCATTCTGACACCTGGGACGATGATGGCGAGCGGCTGGATCACGGTTCCATGTTTTTGCGTGCCGCCCGTGAAGGTATCGTGGTTCCGGAAAGTTCGGTGCAAATCGGAATTCGTACACAAAACAACTGTACTCACGGATTTAATATTTTGCCTTCACCCTGGATTCATACTCATGGTATGCAGGATGTGATTGAATACATACACGACATAGTGAAACTAAGTGACCCTGTTTACATCACTTTTGACATTGACTGTCTTGATCCCGCTTTCGCGCCGGGTACAGGTACACCAGTTGTGGGTGGATTGAGCACAGCCCAGGCACTGTCTATTCTGCATTCGCTGGGAGATCTGAATTTAATCGGAATGGATATTGTGGAAGTCGCGCCAGCTTACGATCACTCCGAAATCACCTCACTGGCGGCAGCCACACTCGGGCATGATTACCTTTGTCTGTTGGCGCAAAAAAAAGGGGCAAGGGCACGAAAGATTGGAACTCGGCTCGATAGAAAATCCCAAAGTAAAGGTTCCTGATAAATTAAAAACCGGCTTTGATTCCGCGCATGGCCGCCAATGTGTTGGGGCAAATAGCCCATGCCGTTGCAGTGCGGTACTTGATAAAAGCGATTGCGGGCTGTTACCGGGCCAATCTGTAATGGTTAAAAGAGGATATCATAACGAGGGTCGCGCTCAGGCATTTTGAGTTATCCTTTCCATAAGCCTTCTTGGCGCAAATCCTCTGTTGCCAGGATGATGCCTTGTTCAAGGATGTTGAACATTTCGTCGATTTGTTTCGGAGTAATTATCAGCGGTGGTGAGAACACACACATGTTCCAGAGTGGACGCACAATCAATCCTAGTTGCTGGCAATGTTTGTCAATGCGTGAACCCATTGCAATATCCATTTCAAGTGCATCCGGATCATCCGGATCGACAATCCTGCATTCTACACAACCCACCAAGCCGACACCGCGCGTGTCTGCTACGAGCGGTAGTTTGCTCAGTTCCTTCAGTCGTTGCTGAAAATATGGAGCGATTTCACGGACGTGTTCCAGCAAGCCCTCGTTTTCAATAATTTCAATGTTTTTGAGTGCGGCAGCAGAACTCACCGGATGCCCCGAATAAGTGTAGCCGTTTGAGAAAGTTGCGTCTTGAGATTTCTCACCGGAGATTTGGCTGAAGATCCGGTCGGAAATAATGCAGGCTCCCATCGGTATATATCCGGAGGTCAAACCCTTGGCACAGGTGATGATGTCCGGCTCAATTCCGAAAACATCCTTCGAGGCGAACCAATGTCCTAAACGGCCAAATGCGGTTACAACCTCATCGGAAATATACAGCACATCATGTCGGCGGCATACTTCCAGACAGCGTTTATGGTAACCTTCCGGTGGAATAATCACCCCTCCGGAAGCCAGCACCGGTTCGGCAATGAAGGCACCAACATTCTCAGCGCCAAGTGTCTGGATTGCGGTTTCAAGGTCTGCGATTTTCTCATCAAGAAAATCTTCTAAACTCATACTTTCTGGACGACGGCTGGGGTTGACATCCGGAATAATATGAACCAGCTCGTTTGCGGTGTCCATCCAATCTTTGTCGCGTTCCTTTCCGCACATGGTCGCGCTGAGGTACGTACTGCCGTGATATGACTTTTCACGCGAAATCACTTTCTTTTTTTGCGGACGACCCAGCACATTGTTATAGAAATGGACAAAACGGACGGCACTGTCCACAGCAGTTGAGCCGCAAGTCGTGAAGAAGACATGGTTCAAGTCTCCCGGAGTGAGTTCGGCAATCTTTTTTGCCAGCAAAGCACTGGGTGCGGCACTCATATTCCACGGAGAGTAATACGGAATTTTGAGGATTTGTCCGGAAATCGCTTCCGCCATTTCTTGGCGACGATAACCAATCTGCACGCACCACATTCCTCCGGGACCATCGATCAGTTTCTGACCATTTTCGTCGTAGAGATAAATCCCTTCTGCGCTTTCGGCAAACATCCGTTTGTTGCTTCCCACATCTTTCATGCTTTCCCAGGGGTGCACAAAATTTTCGTTATCAAAATTCTGAATTTGTTTAAGATTTTTCATTTTTATTTTCATTCTGTGTTAGATTTTTGTGAGTCTATTTTTTGTCAGCTAGAAAATCTGTTGATAAGAGATATTTCCGCCATCCCAAAAATCGTTGAAAAAATCATCCATATTCCAACTGGTGGTTATCATAAAGGCAGACTTATTACTCACATCCTGGAATTCCCAGCTCACACGTAGTTTGACTTCTGTTTTGCGACGTGTTTTATCCTGCTGCTCCGCACTCAGATAATTCGTTACTTTGTCGGTATCGCCCGCATACAAGCCATATTCCCAAAATCTGTCCGGCGCGGTTTGTTGACGCAAAATTCCATAAATCTGCGCGGTCCACAAATGGAAATCGTAATTGTCGAGAGCAAGATCAAGTTGACGCAAGATATTTCGAAACCGATCTTCACGCAGTCCAAGGGTTCCATGAAGCTTTTCGCTTAAGGGATGGAGCCAATATAAATCCGTAGAGTTATAAAGCAGTTGCTGGTCACGATTGTCCGGCGATGCAGTTTCTGTGTAAGTTGTTGTTTCACGACGTTTGCGTATATCAAAGCTGCGCCAGCTGAGACCGGCCAGTCGTTGCTGTCCATAATGATAATCCAGCACCGCAATGCTGTCCTGCCCTTTGTATGTGAAAGTCAAATCCTGTTTTGGAAAAACTTGTTTGAATGGTTTATCAAGCAAATGACTGAATCGTGTCCGCCAATTATTCCAGCGAAACGCCCCTTCCAGATAATTCTCCTTTGGATGCGGAGAATAGTACGAGACATCGTAAAAATTTTTTTCGTTATAATACAGATCCTGAAGCAAATGCTGGAAACGCAGAAAATTCCAAGGACGTTTACCCAGCGTGACACTTACGCCCTGATCCGCTTTCCGCTTGTCATATTCCGGCATTCCAAGCAGAGAAAATGCCGCCCAGTCATGTGGACGCCATTCTACTTCCACCAGATAACGAAAGGGTTTTATTTCATAAAATTCTTCCTGTTTTGCACTGAAAATAACGGTAGTTTCTTCTGCAAGAGCATGGGGCAATCGTACTTCAAACCGAGAATAAAGCAGATCTAAACCAAGACTTCCGCCGGTAAGACGCCATCCTCCCGTGCTTTCATACCATTCTTCTTCACGCAATTTGTTAAATTGGTAGGATTTTAGATCAAGAAAATTTTCCTGATTCAGGTAGGAGTGATTTATTTCAGAAGCATCATCAAATGCCAAAAGTTTTGTGGCTAATGGACCGAAAATTAAACTGAAAAAGACGACGCAGAAAAGAGTGATTATTGAAATTCGATGCAATGTGGGTGACCATCTTGTCATGACCCTCAGTTCTGTGGATTTTTTTCCTGTTCCAGCTTGGCCCATGTATCCCGCAGGGTTACTGTCCGGTTAAAAACCAATGCCTCCGGACGCGATTTTTTTGAATCCACACAAAAATAACCGACACGTTCAAATTGAAAAACATCTTCCGGTTTTGCTTCCAGCAATGCGGGTTCGACTTTGCATTTGGAAATTATTTCAACGGATTCCGGATTTAAGTCCTTGAGAAAATCTCTTTCCGGATCATCACGTCCGGGATAGGGGGCAGCGAAGAGGCGGTCATACAAACGAACTTCGGCTGAGACAGAATGCTGAATTGAAACCCAGTGGATAATGCCTTTAACCTTGCGTCCTTCTGCTTTTACGCCGGAACGAGTCGCTTTGTCGTAAGTGCAGCGGAGTTCGATTATCTTGCCGTTTTCATAAATAACCTCATTGCAGCGAATGACGTATGCGAAACGCAGCCGAACTTCTTTTCCCGGAGCAAGCCGGAAATATTTGGGAGGCGGATCTTCACGAAAATCGTCCCGGTCGATGTAAATTTCCCTTGAAAATGGCAAAGTTCGCGTTCCCATTTCCGGATTTTTCGGATGACGCGCCGGTTCAAATTCTTCGGTTTCATTTTTCGGATAATCTGTGATGACTACTTTTAAGGGCCGTAAAACTGCCATCACACGGGGCGCGGTTTTGTCGAGCTCTTCTCGGGCGCAATCCTCGAGTACGTTCATCTCAATATTGTTTTCGCTTTTTGAAATACCGATGCGTTCGCAAAATAAACGAATCGCAGCAGCCGGATATCCGCGCCGTCTTAAACCTGAAAGGGTTAACATGCGTGGATCGTCCCAGCCCTCAACGTGTTCCTCTTCAACCAGTTGAATCAGTCTTCGTTTGCTCAAGACGCTGTACCGTAAGTTGAGCCGCGAAAATTCAATTTGCCGAGGAAGGCAAGGTGCGCTTACCTCTTCCAGAATCCAATTATACAAAGGCCGATGGTCCTCAAATTCCAGAGTGCAAAGCGAATGAGTTACGCCTTCCAGCGCATCTGATAAACCATGAGTAAAATCATAGAGTGGATAAACACACCACTGATTTGCTGTTCGTTGATGTGAAACTTTTCGGATTCGGTAGAGAACAGGGTCACGCAGATTTATATTTGGCGAAGACATGTCTATTTTAGCCCGCAAAACATGGGAGCCGTCTTCAAACTCACCTCCGCGCATTTTCCTGAAGAGTGTCATATTTTCTTCAACACTTCGCACGCGGTACGGACTGTCTTTTCCAGGCTCCGTCAGAGTTCCACGAAGTTCCCTTATTTCTTCTGCATTAAGGCTTTCAACATAAGCTTTGCCTTTTTGAATCATTTCTTCCGCAAATTCATAAAGCCGTTCAAAATAATCTGATGCATGAGTCAGGCGCTCACCCCAGTCATATCCCAGCCAGCGTACATCGTTTAAAATTCCCTCCACATATTGCTCATCCTCTTTGACAGGATTGGTGTCATCAAAGCGCATGAAACAATATCCGTCAAATTCGTTTGCAACACCAAAATTCAAGTGAATTGATTTTGCGTGCCCAATGTGTAAATGACCATTTGGTTCTGGAGGAAAACGGGTTACGATTTGCTGATGTTTTCCGGAAGCCAAGTCTTCACGGATAATTTTACGGATAAAATCAGTTGCAGATTTGTGAGAAAACTCTATATCTGACATTATTTGATAATAATTATTTTTTATGTTTTGATGGATTTACTGAATTTTAATCAAACTGTATATCCCACAGCCTTTCCGGCCAGTCCGTCGTGCAGGTCAAGCATTTTTTCGCGCCACCCACAGATGGGATCGTCTGCAGTCAGCAGTGAAAAATCTGAAATACAGCGTGCCCACTGAAACGCCCCAAAAACAATGTAATCTGAAAATCCCGGTGTTTCTCCAGCGATATATTCCTGTTTTTTGAGAGTTAACCTTAAAGGGGTTAACAATTTTTGCAGGTTTGGCAAACGTTCTTCACGTCCTTTGACTACTTCTTCAAGTGGTTTACCGAGGAGTTTTTCACGGCTTTCACGGAAATAGCTTTGGTCTTTCGCAGCTAAACCTTTGTAAATGTCCAGTACTAAAAGTTTCATTAATTCCGGATGCAATACAGTCTCAGTCCAAAATTTTATAAAAAACACTTCACCATTTTCAAGTTGTAATGAAGGAGAATCCGGATATTCCGTTTCCAGATATTTTGCTATTTCCCATGAATCTGAAACAGTCTTTTCGCCATCAACCAGTACAGGAACTCTCTCCTGTCCGGAAAACCCGATTTTCTCTTTTTCAGTAAAATGCCACGGCAGGCAATCGACAGCCAACCCCTTGTGTGCAAGTGACATGCGGATCCTCCAGCAATAAGGACTGAATCTTCTATTTTCATCTGCACCTGCCAATTCATATAATTTTCTCATAATGTCTCTTGATTAAAATTTGTATTTCTTATACAGTATTGTGTTTTTTTGTGGCCATTTGTAAATCAAAAACAATCAACAATGATGCTGTCATCAAAGGTCCTAAAACCGCGGCATTTCGAACGAAGCGAGAAATCTTGCAAAATCTACTACATTATCAGAAAGATATCTTTCTACGCTCTAGAGGACAGGACATACAGTCGCAAGGACTGTGTAGATTTCGGTCTTTTGCCGGACCGTCAATGATGAAAGAGCCGTATTCCGGAAAATAGCATCACCATTCCATATTCGTCAGTTGCAGATATGACTTCTTCGTCACGATTGCTGCCGCCCGGCTGAACAACATAGTATACTCCGCGTTTAGATGCTTGGTCAATATTATCGCGGAAGGGGAAAAAAGCATCTGAGGACAAACTGACCCCCTCAAGTTTAGTTAGCCATTTTTCTTTTTCTACCACGGAAAGTGCTTCAGCAGTAACACTTAACAGACTTTTCCAGGAGCGTTGTTCCGGCGCGGTCATGCCTCCTTCAATGCAAAGGATACGTGCATTTGTCCTTTCAACACTTCCAATTTTTTCATGAAAAGGCAAATTCCGAACTCTAGGATGCTGTCGCAAAAACCACGTTTCAGTCTTGCGTCCCGCCAGTTTGGTGCAGTCCACGCGACTTTGCTGACCGGCGCCAATACCGATCATTTGACCATCCAGGGCATATGCCACTGAATTCGATTGAGTATATTTTAAGGTAATTGAGGCCAGCACCAAATCACGTCGAGCTGCATTCGGCAAAGCTGTGTTTTTAGTGACAACTTTTTTCAATAAAGATTTTTCGTTGATTTTTATTGTGTTACGCAGTTGTGAAAAGACTACTCCGGCAACTTCCCGGAATTCATGTTCTGGAGATTTAAATTCCGAATCGGCTTGCAAAATTATGTATTTCCCGCCTTTTTTTTCTTTTAATATTTTTAGTGCATCCTCATCATATCCGGGTGCAATTATTCCATCTGACACTACTTTCCGGATAAACTCTGCGGTGTAAACATCAACAATTCGACTGAGTGCGATAAAATCTCCAAAAGATGACAAAGGGTCCGCTCCACGGGCCCTTATGTATGCTGTTGCCAGTGGCGAAAGTTCCTTGTTTTGACAGTCATAAACTTCGCGCAAAGTTTCATCCAGAGGCACATTTACTGCGGCACCCGCAGGGCTGACGTGTTTGAAAGAAGTTGCTGCCGGAAGTCCCAGAGCTTCGTCAAGCTCCAGTACCAGCTGCCACGCATTGAGAGCATCCAGCAAATTGATGTATCCCGGTTGACCGTTCAGTACAGAAAAGGGTAAATCATCTCCATTCAAAGAATAAATCGTGGCAGGTTTTTGGTGAGGATTGCTCCCATATTTAAGCTCAAATTGATGAAGATAATTTTTCTGTATTGTTGACATTAATTCTGATGTACTTAAAGTTTCAGGAGGGCAGCAAGTACTAAGTCCCTAATGGTAGCTCTTCAAACTCAAAGACTCAAGGAATCAATTTGTTGAGCAGTGCGGAAAGAAATCGGTATGGAATTGCAGCAGGGTGCTTTGTGGCGAACTTCAGGAAAGTTGAATTAAATTAGACAGAGCCTACTGTGGTAGGTTCTACGCTCATTCCCAATTGGGAACTTCTGATTTACCTTGACGGGTATTATTTTTGGAGCTGGATTTATTTTTCGACCCGGTAGAACTTCTTTTTATTACTTTTTGTTTGGAATCAGACTCAGCAATACGGGCTTCTCTTTCTTGCTCCTTTCGGACTTCGACCAAGCGTTCCTGAGCTTTTTTCAAGCTCAACATGTCCTGGTAGCGATTGTAGTAAATGTCTGCCAAACGGCTGTTGGACATTTTATAGTGCGCAAGTGCGAGATTGTAATATGTGTCTGATTGGCTGGGGACAAGTAATTCTACACGTTTGAAGGAATCAATAGACTCGCTGTAGTTTCCTATTTCATAGTAGGTTAAGCCAAGATTGTAATGAAAATTTGGGGATTCACTGTCTAAACTGATAGCCTTCTGGTAGTTCCAAATTGCAACTTGGTAATCCCGATGCTTAAGAGCCGAGTTGCCTTCATTGAAATAGCGTAATGCAGATTTTTGAATTTGCACATCATCAGTGCAAGCCACAAAAATCACTGGAAAAAGGAGCAACAGTAAAAATCTAGATTGAAGAATTATTGATTTAAGATACACTGAAAATTCGATAGAAATGGTGACAAGCAGTAAAATTCTGTAAAAAGTTAAACTTAAATAGCAGACTCAGAGAGTGGGCTGGGTAGCCAAGATCAATTTTGCTCAGGGATTGCATGATAATCCAAGAAGGTTTTGCGTTTCCTCTTTACCGGAAAACAATCATGCATAATTCATACTCAAAATCATTGTGATGCAACGAATTTTGTTCCCGTTTTTAATTCTGTCAGCCTTTATATTCTGTCAGTATACTGTCTTTTCACTTCAGCAAGTCTCAGCCCAGAATTACAACCAAGAAGATGAGAAAGCTATCAAAGCAGAAAAAGAGAGGCAAAAGTTTTTAGCAGAAATGAAAACCTTACTGGATGCAGCCTCGAAATCCGGTTTTACTGAAAAAGAAATACGGGAGATTACGGTTACTCGCAAGGGTAAGGTGGTGCATGTTTGGGATTTTCTGGAACAGGAAAAGTTGCGGCAGAAAAAAAATGCCTTAGCCAAAAAAAGATTGAAACCGCTTGAGCGATATCTAACTGTAATGGATATTGCAGAAGAATTGGAAAGTGGTGAAACCAGCGATTTAGACGCCTTGAAAAATAAAAGTACCTTTATAGGAGCAGAAGAAAAATGAAAATCATTGCCGTAACCGGCGGCTCTGGCTGTGGGAAAACATTTTTTGCCAATTTGCTGGTTGAGCGTTTATCCAAAACAGTGGTGCTGCCATTGGACAGTTACTACTTCGACCGCCCTGATAATATTCCCTCAGATCAATATGATTTTGACGGCCCCCAGGCTTTCGATTTTGATCTGTATCATGAGCATCTGGAATGTTTAATTTCAGGAAAATCAGTACATATGCCACATTTTGGTTACGTATCAGGAAAAAGAAAGACGAGTTTTTCTGAGATTGATCCAGAGGAGTATTTGATTATTGAAGGTTTGCATGTTTTACTGCATTCAAGAATCCGGAAATTATTGTCGTATTCCTTCTACATGGAGTCACCTTTGGATGTGGCAATTTGCCGAATGTGTTTGAGAGATATTAAAAATTTCGATGTAACGGCAGAGTACCGCCTGAAGCAATACCTGAAGTTTGTAAGACCAGCCTATTTTGAACATATTGAGCCTACAAAACAGTATGCGAATATAATTGTCAAAAATAATTACGATAGTCCTCTTGATGAATTTGTAGATGATTTTTTGCTTAATAAAAAGCTGTAAATTATCATATTGCTTTTGTTTGTAATTGGAAATTTTTTTCGAGCTATCTTACCTTCCATACTATTATCAACAACCTGAATGGAATTTCTTAAACGATATTCAATCTCTTTTGCAATAGCAGGTTTCCTGCTCTATTATTTTACTATCTGGGTTGAAGAAAAGTATGAAGGTAGAACTCCACATAATTTATCCACAAAAAATGAAGAAAAAGCGGCTATAACTCTGTTGCCGAAACGCTATTATGAAAAGTGTGTTGATCTTAGTCCCGCACAACAACTTCAATATGGTTTTAATTCAAATGCTGCTTTGGCGTTTAATATCCACTATCACGAGGAAGGTGAACAATATTATCCTGTGAAGGAAGATTCAATCACTGAAATGGAAAATACATTCCAGTCAGAAAAGAGGGCATATTATTGTTTGAAGTGGGGAAATTCCGGAGGTGAAGGCGTTAAAATGGACTTTCATTTCAAGATACTAAATCGCGGCTCGGACAACGATTAACCGTTGCTAAATATCGACATTAATGAGTTAAAGTGTTAGTATATACTCTCCGCGAGAGTGGTGGAATTGGTAGACACGCCAGATTTAGGATCTGGTGCCGAAAGGTGTGGGGGTTCGAGTCCCCCTTCTCGCACCACGATTTAAAACAGAAGATGCAAAAAAAATTACTTGTTTTCCTGACTCTGATCATGTGGAATACAGGTATTTCGGGACAGGAACTCAAAACCAACATCCCGCTAGTGTTAGCCCACAGAGGTGCCTCGGGCTACCTTCCTGAACACACGCTGGCTGCTGTTGCTCTCGCGCACGGTCAAGGAGCAGATTTCATTGAGCAGGACGTAATTCTCAGCAGTGACAATCAGCCTGTGGTTCTGCATGATCTTACTCTTGATGCCACCACCAACGTTCATGATCTTTTTCCCGGACGAAACCGTAAAAACGGAAAATATTATGCCATTGATTTCACACTTGCAGAGCTTAAAAAGCTTAGTGTCCATGAGCGCAGCAAATCCTCCGGTTCTATAGCCAAATACCCTCTGCGCTTCCCCAGGAAGTCAGTACTTTTTAAAATAATCAGCCTGCAGGAGGAAATAGAACTTATCCAGGGTATGAACAAAAGTACAGGGCGTAATGTTGGTTTATTTGTTGAACTCAAGGCTCCGGAATGGCATCGTCAGCAAGGAAAAGATCTTACAGCAGTTGTGATGAAAATTCTTGAACGCTTTGGTTATAAAACTGTAGAAGACCGGATTTACGTACAATCATTCAGTGCAAAGGAGCTGAAAAGACTTCGTTTAGAATTCCAGACCAAGCTCAAACTGGTCCAATTAATCGGAGAAAACCGCTGGAGACTTTCTGAAGCAGATTTTAAGCAACTGCGTACTGTAGAAGGTCTGGCGGAAATTGCCACTTATGCCGAAGGTATTGGTCCCTGGATTGAGCATATAGTCGGTACTGACGGCTTTTTTGCCGATCCAGAACTTACTTCACTTGTTTCCGATGCACATAGCCTGGGAATGAAGGTTTTTCCATATACCATTCGGGCGGATGCCTTACCTGGTTTCAGTAGTTCTTTTGCCGAACTGCTGGAGATAATGTTCATGCAGGCAAAAGTAGATGGAGTTTTCACGGATTTTCCGGATCAGGTTCGTGCATTTCTTCAACACAGATATTAGTCTGTTTGCAGATGACAAAGATGAGTAAATCCGCAAAAATAATTGTCATCGGAGGATCTTCCCTTGATACCCTCACTGTTAACGGAATTGACTATTCTTCTCCTGGAGGAGCCGGATTATATACCGCACTTGCGGCGGCGAAAAGCGGTGCAGATGTTACACTGTTTGCACCAGTTCCGTCTCCACTGCCAGCAGCTCTTCTTGAATTTTCAACACATGTTAAATGGATTGGTCCGCGGGTAAATCCTTCAGAACTGCCAAGTTTCCATATCGTCCATGCAAATGGTGAAACCCAGTATAAGCGGTCATTTTTTGGCGCGGAAGGAGCTATGGTTGCAGATGATTTGCCGGATGATTTCTCTGAATATGACCTGGTCCATATTGTTCCTTTGGGTAACACAATTAAGCAGCTGGAGTTTATAAATATTTGTCGTCAGCGGAAAGCAAAACTCATTTCGGCAGGAACTGGAAAACCACTGATTAAACAGGGTCCGGAATTGATAAAAGAGGTTATTGCGGCCACAAGTATTTTTTTCATGAATGAGGAAGAAGAAAGCGCAGTTTTTCCAAACGATACTGAAATCGAGGTTGCAACAGGCAAACATATGTTTGTCACAAAAGGAAAAAACGGAGCTTCTGTTTTTCTTGGCAAATATGAATATCAACTGGATCCTCAAAAAGTAAAGGTGCAGGACCCAACAGGTGCCGGAGATGCTTTTTGCGGAGCTACGATAGCTGGAATTGCACATGGTGAACATCCTGTAAAAGCTGCAATGACAGCCTCAGTTTTGGCTTCCGAAGTAATCACAGGTGTTGGTCCTGAAAAACTATATATAAAATCAAAAATTACTGAAAAGCAGTCTGATGACAATGTATTTATCAATCATGATCAGGTTCAGCAGACAGCAAAATTGATTTCCGGATTTGGGTCAGACAGCCATTACAATTTTATTGACAACACGTTGCCTTTACTCAATCATCCTTTGACAGTTGAATATTTCTTTGTCACGATTCTGCAGCAGTTTAGTTTTTGGTCCAGCAGAGGAGAGCGTTACCATTTGCCGTTGATCAGCAATATTGGTGGAAACAGACTGAAAGGTGCTTTTTATCTTTTTATGGCCTATAAACAAAAGCTGGACGTGGAGCCAGAATTTTTTTTAGCAGAACGGCAGGCCAGTTTGAGTTTAGATGATATGCGGGAGTTGTTTCTTTCTGATGAAAAAGAGGATGTTATGCCTGCTCTGGAGCTTCATCTCGATGCAGCAAAGCGTTACGGAAAAACAATGCTTGAACTCGGCTGGACACCTAAAAGTATTTTAACCTCAGCCTCTAAATCAAGTAGTCCCCTGGCAACTTTGTTGTCAATGCTGGATCACGTTGGAGGTTACCGTGAAGATCCTTTACGCAAAAAGAGTGCATTGCTGGCAATGGTTCTCAACAATCGTCCTGAAAAATATTTTGAATTTGGAAACATGGAATCGCTGCCGCCGATCGTTGATTACCACTGTATGAGATCAAATTTGCGTATGGGATTGCTGGATGTGAAAGATGAACAATTACGCAAAAAACTCGAAAACAGAGAGTTGGTTACTGAAAATGAAGAGTGGAAAATTCGTTTTGCTGTATATCAGGCAGTAGAAAAACTTCCTGAACTTTCAGCACGTACGATGGCCACTGTAGATGAATATTTCTTTTTTTCGCGTAAACGCTGTCCGGAAATGAGTGATCCTGATTGTTCTTCCTGTAGTGCGGACCCAGTTTGTGCCCACCGAAAGGAATTATTTCAGCCGGTTTTCCGGACAGATTATTGGGCATCTCTAAAAACCCATTTTAATTAAATTTTCTTAAATAATGTTTTACTAT